>JBDSAQ010000387.1:0-14816 GCA_039922095.1 Ginsengibacter sp.
GCCTTGTTAGTTTTGGGGGCTTTATCCGCCTGCACCAATAAACTTGCACCTGCTGCATCAAAAGTTTTTAGGGATGCAGTTGCACCTGCTGACCCAAAAGCTACTAAAGAGACGGTTGCACTATTCCGTTCAATGTGGAACCTTCAGCAAAAAGGGATCATGTACGGGCACCAGGACGACCTGATGTATGGGCGAACCTGGTGGTATGAAAAAGACAGGTCAGATACAAAAGATTTTACAGGCGACTATCCCGCTGTTGCAGGGTTTGAGCTTGGTGATATTGAATTAGGTAAATCACGGAGCCTTGATTCAGTTGATTTTGCGCAGATTGCAGAACAGGTAAAAGCTCATTATAAAAGGGGTGGAATAATTACACTGAGCTGGCATTTAAACAATCCATTAACGAGGCAATTGCCTGATTCAGGCCGCAAGAGCAAACCAACAGCATGGGATGTCTCATCTGATAAAGTGGTAGCCTCCATACTTCCGGCCGGCGAAAACCATGCATTATATAATTCCTGGCTGGATAAATTGTCTTTATTCTTTGCAAGACTAAAAGATGAAAAAGGCACACCAATCCCTTTTATCTTCAGGCCTTATCACGAACATTCAGGAAATTTTTTCTGGTGGGGAACCCCGCTTTCTACTGACGGGCAATATGCTGCATTGTGGCGTTATACCGTTGAATACCTTCGTGATAAAAAAGGCTTCCACAATATTCTATATGCTTATAATACTGACCGCACCACCAGTCTTCAACAATATCTGAAAGGCTATCCCGGAGATGATATAATTGATATGCTATCGTTTGATATGTATGACCGCGGGCCCCGGTTTAATGCAGAATTGGATAGTGCACTCAACTACGTTACCAAAACTGCCATTGCAAGAAAGAAGCTTACAGGATTAAGCGAAACGGGCGGAAGGCGGGGCATGGAAAACTGGTGGTCAACTGTATTACTTCCCATAGTGAGCAAATACCCCGTAGGTTATACATTAACATGGCGGCATACCTATAATCAAAGGTTTGCCGGATCCCCAACAGCTCCAAAGCCATTCCCGGCTGATTTCATAAACTTTTATAACAGCCCCAGAAGTTTTTTCCTGAAAGACATACAGGACGAAGATGTTTACAAATCTAAAAGTAAATAAGGCTGCTCTTGTGTCTGTGCTGCGTGGATCTATTGTATTGTAATAGGGCACGCAAAGAAAGTTGCTGAATTATTGCTTCAAAAATTAATAAGATAATATTCCGGTGCTTAAAACTAATTTGCCTTTTCAGAATTACTTACAAATGCCAGGTATTTGCTATCAGGCGACCATGAGGTAACATTTAAGGTGCCTTGTCCTCCAAACAGGTAGGCCACTACTTTTGGCGCACCAGGAGAAGTTAACTTCATTAGCCGTATCATCACTTCTTTGTTAGAGGGATGTGAATCAGGATCAATATCCGGCGGAAAAGAAATAAGCGACATCCAGTTACCATCAGGCGAAATATGGGGGAACCAGTTATGATATTCATCAAAGGTTAATTGCTCCTTCCCTGATCCATCTGGTTTCATTCGCCAGATCTGCATGGTGCCTGAAACATTTGCATTATAGTAAATGTATTTTCCATCAGGTGAATATTCAGGGCCATCAATATGGGTTGATTTATTAGTAGTCAGCGGCGTTTCTTTCCCATCTTTAATATTTACTTTATAAAGATTATAATTTTTTTCTCCATTTCTTTTTGCAACAATGGCTAACTCTTTACCATTTGGATTCCAGCCATGCAGATATGAAGGTGTTTCTTTTGTAATTAATGTGGGTTCACCACCTGTTAATGGCAACACATAAACGGCAGAACTTTTACCGGGCAAGTTTTCATTGCGGCTGCTGATTGCCAGCATTTTTCCATCATACGATATCATATGATCGTTGTTGATATTGGCTACTGTACCTGTGTTCAGCTTTTCTGGTGTACCTCCTTCAACAGGAATTGTATAAAGAGCCCCTCCCTCATTAAAGAGTAATTTTTTTCCGTCAGGCATCCAGTTAGGCGCTTCAAATCTTCCTTTACCTTCATGAATTATCTGCCGTTGACCGTCAGCAGGATTTAGAATTTCAAGCCGGCTTCCCAATACATCGTTACCGGGATTATTTACCACATGAGGGTTTGAAGTATATGAATGAAATACAGGTTTATCAATGCGAACATTCCAAACCTTAGCGTGTGCAAGGGCATTAGCATCGTGTGAGAGAATATAAATACCGGCAAGCACAGTATCCTTCATATCTTTCATTTCATGAGAACCCACGAGTTGAAAAGGTTCACCGGGATGAGCAATTTTCATTGTCACTACTTTTCCTATGCGTTGAAGTTGTATTGTCTGTCCACCTTTTTTGGCGTAAAAAAGTTCATCCTCCGGGTCACACATAAACATACCACGGTAAGGCCGCCACTGAAGCACTATAAGGTTATCAATATGCTTGCATGAGGTAATACCTGCAGCTCCCTCATCAGTTGATTCCCTTATCATCCAGCCTATTTTACGGTGGCCGGCTGTACCAACAGTATCGCCTGTAAAATCAAAGTCTGCAGTAAGAATAAAATCGCCACTCATTTTTTTGTAAGCAAAATGAAATTCATCACGGTTGAACCATATATTATAACCTCCGCCGGCGAGGTTATATGTTTGTGTTTTTTCATCGTAACTGGCATCACCTTTTATTTTTGGATTACCAATATCAGTATGATCATCAAAAATACCTACGGGATGTTGTGCTATGGTGCTTTTGAAAAAAAGAATACTGCAAAAAAGGAAGATAAGTTTGTAATTACGAATAGGGTGGGGGAATGATTTGTATTTCATATGTTGATTGTTATTTAAAAATATTGTTCTTGCAAAAAGTTGAGGGGTGCTATACAAGGGGTCTCTTTTCAATCGTTATATCATTTTAATTTTGGATTTAAACAGGAGTAATCAGGGGCAATAACTACTAACTATCAAAGCCTGTTATAAATAATTGTTCAAGCCGAAGATAATATAAAAAATGATTGCTATTATTTCTTCTGTTCAATTTTGGTATCTATAAAAAATAGAAACGAATAAAGAATCTTAATTGCAATTTATCTGCATTAGAGGTTGGCGAAATACTTTACAACTGGCCAGATGCAAGGCTTATAAAAGTGTGTTGCAGACTGTATTAATAAGGCCGTATACGTATGCAATAATTGTGAAGGAAACAATTAAAGTGGAGTGGTGCAACGCTGGTGCGGAAAGGGAACTTGCTTGGAAAAGAACCGCCTATAAGGATTTATTGTCCCAGCCATTCCTTAAATCCATTCACTCTTTCACGGCTTACCACAGTATCTGTTTTGGTGGCTGGCAAAAGTTCTAATTTCAGCCTGCCACCCAGCCACGTATGTACTTTGGTGACAGCTTCGATATTAACCAGTAAATGACGATTGATACGGTAAAATTTATTTGGCTGTAACTGTTCTTCCAATTGCGAAAGATTACTTTCCAACAAAAGCTTGTTACTATTAAAATCAACAGCATAGCAAAGCTTACCATCTGCATAACAATAAGCGATAGACGATGTTTTAAGGTAACTTAATTGCTGGCCACGCTTTATCAGTAATCGTTCTTTATAATGGGTTATGTTCATCTCCTGAACCATCTTCATGATCTTGCCGGAAAAACCATTTTCTTTTTTATTATATAATTGCCTGTATTTTTCAACAGAGTTTTCAAGTTCTTTTTCATCTATCGGTTTTAGCAGGTAGTCAATACTGTTTACTTTAAATGCTTTCAAAGTGTATTGGTCAAAGGCAGTGGTGAATATAACAGGAACCTTTACTTCAGTTTGTTGAAAAATATCGAAGCTTAATCCATCTGCCAATTGAATATCCATAAAGATGAGATCAATATTTAGTGCAGACTTAAGAAAACTGACTGAGGATTCAACACTATCAAGCTTTTTTACTACCTGCACTTCATCACTAATGTTTTGCAACATTTTTGCAAGCCTGTTGGCCGCCGGTATTTCATCTTCTATAATTATTACCTGCATATTTAATTTTCTATCAGGGGAATTGATACAGTAAAATTGGAGCCATTCTCCGTTACTTCTACCTCCTTATCGCTTAGCAGTCTGTACCGGTTACGAATGTTGTCTAAACCTATTCCTGTTGATTCATTCACCTGGTTTTTTTTCTGCAGGTTGTTGGTAACAACCAGTCTGCCATTGCTGGCCGACACATCTATCTGCAATGGCTTATCGGATGAAACAATATTGTGTTTGATCGCATTTTCCATAAGTATCTGCAGCGAAAGGGGGACTATCCTTTTTTCAAGTTTTTCATCAGGCACATTTATATTGATCCCAAGGTTTTCACCAAATCTTGTTTGTAATAAAAAGGCATATGCCCTCATTACATCCAGCTCATCTTTTAGTAAGATGCTTTGTTCATCTTTTACTTCCAGTATATGGCGATAGACTTTTGAAAGCTGCTGCACAAAATCAACAGCCTGCTTAGGATTATCAGGTATTATGGAGCATAAAGTATTAAGATTATTAAAAAGGAAATGGGGGTTTACCTGTGTTCTCAATGCATTCAATTGGGCATTCAGGCTTTCCCTTTTCAGCAATTCTTTTTCCTCAACAGAAGTCCTCAATTCACTCATGAAATAAATGCTTTCATAGATTGCAATGATCATGATGGTACAGAACACTGCAGCAGAATTGGAATTGATAAGGACATCTGTTCTGAAATGCCCCAGGCTGCTAAGCCTGAATATTACATCATCCATCAGGTATCCGAGGAGGTTATTCCCTATTGCAGTGTACAGTAACATGGCTACAGATTGAACGATCAATCTTCGTCGTACATCCTGAAACATAGGATACCGGCGACGACACCAAACCATAATATTACGGTCACCCACCCATAGCACGGTAGTGATGATAAGGCAAGTGAGATATTTATCCCAACTAAAATAGGGTTCTCTTTGAAACCGGCAACCGAAAAAAACAACAGGTATGATAAAACTTAAAACAGGTATCACAAACAACATTACCAGCCGGTCATCAAATCCTATTTTACATCGTGTTGATTGCATAGCAATAAAGATAGCAAAATCAAAAGGTGATCATATAATTGATGTTGGGGAAAAAACCGATCTGGTTTATGACACCGGTTTTTCCTGCCTTTGGATTAAGGGTTCTTACATAAATATTTTTTCTGTTAGTGAGGTTCTGAAAATCAATATACCATTTCTGTGTAGTTTTTTTGCCGTTGCGGTTATAAGAGAATTTAAAATCCCAGCGCAGGTAATTAGCATTCTGTAAATTATACGCTTCCTTCTCTTTAAACACCACATAACCGGCCGCATTGGAGGCTGCAAAATCAAACGGGGTATACCGCTGTCCACCTGCCCATGCTATTTTTGTATCAATGCCAAAAGATGTTTTCTTATTCAGGCTGAATTCTTTTCCTCCCAGGAAGTTGATGGCAAAATTACTGTTGAAAGCCGTATTGCGCCACACATTATCACTCCCTTTATATTTTGATTGGAATAAGGAAGTTGTAAAAAGGTAATAAAATCCTTTATCAAGAAATCTTTCTATTGTTAGCTCAATACCGTAATTATAACCCTTACCATCATTTACCAGGTTTGTTTTATCAGGGAAATAAAAATCTGCTCCGGCATTAAGCATGCTGAAAGAAGAAGCCTTTTTTTCTACTGCTGCATTATAGATATACTGGCCATACATTTCAGCCTTTAGCCTGAGCTGCCTGGAAAAATTTATATCATAACCGAGAACGGTATGTACACTTTTTACAAATTTAAGATTGAGGTTAGTCAGTTCGGTTTGGCCATTATTATTCCTGGTTTCGTAAAAATACACTTCCAATGGCTGTGCCTGGCTGTGCAAACCTGCACCAAATGATAAAGACCTGTTGGGCTTCATTTGATATTTAATGTTCCATCTTGGTTCAATGCTTTGCGTATTATTTAATGTAAACAATTGTTGGTACAGGCCAATGTTTGCAGATAGTTTATCTGAAAACCTATGACTAAAATTTACGAAGCCTTTTAACAGCACAGCATTTTTCTTTGTATCAAAAAAAGTGATTAAAACCGAGTCTCCATCGGGTATATAATCATTCCTTAATTTTAGTTTATTGAAATCAGCTACCACTCCAGCCGTGAGTTGATTCTTTGAATTAAATTTTTTATTAAAAGTATAGCCTGCTGAATATTTTACCTGCGTATTCTTTTTATAAAAAGCGGTATTTTCGGGCTTATTGCTGTTATAAAAATCTTCACGGTATTTTGAATCAAAACCGGAAACAGCCAACATGATTTTACCTGAAGTATTTGGATTGAAAAAATAAGTATGCGTAAGGCCGGTAACACCTGTTAATGAGCTAAAATTTCTTTCCCGCAAACTGCCATCGTTGGTGGCGTATAAATTATCTTCATCAATAGCATCAAACTTTATGTGACTCTCACCCCCCAGGCCAAACAAACTGAAGGTGCCCGCTTTTTCTGTTGGTATGTTCAGTTTAAAATTTATATCCTGGTAATATGGCGTGGCAGAACCTGTACCTACACTCAATCCGAATTTTTGAATTACCGCTACCAGTGAATAACGATAGTTGATAAGAAAAGATGATTTTGTTTTTTTGTCTAATGGCCCTTCAGCCCCAAATTCAAAACCATTAAACCCGGCCTGCCCCAGAAACTCATACTTTTCATTATTGCCATTACGCATACGCAGATCAAACACACCGGCCACTGCATTGCCATATTGTGCCGGAAATGCGCTGGTGATAAAATCTGAGTTCTTTAAAGTGTTGGTATTTAAAATTGTTACAGGGCCACCCGTAGAACCCAGCGTACTGTAGTGATTAGGATTGGGAATATCAATGCCTTCCATTCGCCAGAGCACGCCAGCCGGAGAATTGCCGCGAATGATTATATCATTTCTTCCGTCATTGCTGCCACTAACGCCGGCAAAATTCTGAGCCATCCTGCTTGGATCATTCCTGGTGCCTGCATAACGCACAGCTTCATCCACACTAAACTGTCTTGCACTTACAACGGCTGCATCATTTATTGCAATGTTCTTTTGTTTACCGCCTTTTATTACAACTTCATCCAGCTTCTTTATTCTTTCCTTCATCTTTATCTCCAGCACCACTTCTTTGGATGAAGTAACTTCTATATTCCGGATAAATGTTTCATCGTAACCGCTAAGAGTGACCCTTATAGTTTGCCGGCCTATGGGCACATTTTTTAATTTGAAATTGCCAAGGCTATCGGAGATATCTGCTTTTACAGTTGTGGTTCCTTCAGCAATAATTGTAGCGTTATGCAATACATTTCCTGACTGCTCATCAATGATAGTTCCCTTCACAATTTGTGTAAGTGGGATATCCTGGGCACTAACAATTAATGAGGCAAACACCACCACCAACAAAAGGAATACATTTTTTTTCATAACAAAGTATGGTTAAGATAAGGTTTGGTTATCAATTACCGTGGTTATAAATTTCCACTGCATCCTTCAATTGGGCTACCTCACCATTCAACGCTTTAGCTTTGTCAATTGCTGCAACATTTCCGGCGAATGCGGTTGCAGTCACTTCATTTATATTTTTCTTTGAAACTAATTTCAATTGTTTGCTGCTGATGTTATAAATAAAATAATCCCCTGGTTTTCCTTCAGTGCCATTTGAAAAAACTGCTTCGTTACCGTTATATGTTGGCTTGCCTGATGCATCACTTGATTTCTGTAAAAAACTCAGACCGCCATCGCTGATGATGCGGAAAAAATCTCCACGAATGCAGAGGTATTTTATTCCTTCTATGTCTGCTGAAATAAGATCTGAACCATTATAATTTATTTTCTTTACCCCGGCATCAGAAATAAATGTTACCGAAGCATTGTTTCGGATATTATCTTTAATATTTCCTGAAAGAGAATTGTTGTTTGCAAGGATGATAGTTCCTTTTTTAAAACCTTTTGGAACGTTAGTTTGTGCCTGGCCAGGTAAAAAAGATATACTAACAATAATAACAAGAATGATTTTCAGACTTTTCATAAATAATAATTTTGTATTGATTGAATAATTTTGAGTTTCGGTTCCGTGATGCAATGCTACGGATGATAGGCGGGCAGGGGAATTAAAAAGGAGTGAGGTGTAGAAAAAGAGGAGTGAGGTGAATGTTAGAAATATAATCCGGCATATAGAACTTCCATCTATAAAATTTTAGACTTTATATTATCTCTACACGGAATGTTGCAATGATTAGTAAGTGCTGCCAGGTATAAATTATAATTTTATAAAATTTAACCCCCGGTCTACTTCTTAATGAGCTTTATATTCTTTGCTACTTTACCATTATCATATTTTACCTGCACAAGCAAAAGACCATTAGCAAATGTTGATAGTGGTATTTGTAGTGTATTACCTGCTGCTTTTTGTGACCATAATAATTTCCCTTCTGCATTAATAATGTGAACCTGCATACCGGTTTGCAATCCATTTACTACAGCCCATGTATGTGCAGGGTTAGGAAATACCTGTAAGGAGCCAACACATGCAGGATTGAATTTTTGTATAGATGAATAAGTGAAACTTCCGTCCTTATCCGTGGTCTTTATACGAAACCATGCAGGGTGAGTATAATCATTTAACCTGTAAGTATACGCAGCACCATTGGCTGAATTTTTACTATACACCAATCCGGCTTTAGTAAAAAGAATCCCATCCTCAGACGCTTCAATATCATAATGGCTGCTTTGCATTTCTGCAGATGTTTGCCAGCTAACCACGGCATCGCAATTATTACTATGAACATTAAAAGAAGTGAGCGTTACGGGTAAAATAGAAGCGCAAACAATAGATTGAATAAAAGCGGATGCATCTGTAACTATATTGCTGACATAAGGCTCTGTACCGGGGCTTTCATGGTTTCCCCCCGGAATAGGGTACAACTCATTTTTAAGACCAATATTATTGGCCCTCGTTTTTATAAGATTGCTTCCAAATAAACTCAATGGCACGGGAGTTCCGTTGAAGGATAATTGTCCGTAATTATAAGGAACCACCTCATCCGCCTCGCCTTGTGATGCATAAACAGGCGGGTTGTCAGCATCCACAAGCGTAGTATCCAGCACTCCTCCTGCAATATTTAATACCCCGGCAATTCCTCTTGAATTATAAAAAGGCAGCAGATTATTGGGTGAAGGCAAATCGGTATTACCCTCAAAACCCCCGTTATTGTTGTATGCGGTTGTGGTGGAAGAAGTTTCGTCAATGGCATCTGCATAAGCAGTTTGGAGAGCTGCAATAGATCCTGCGGAAGCACCGCCAATAATTATTTTAGTGGTATCAATTTTAAAGGTTTTTGTAGTTGCAGCATCACGTTTAAAATACCGGATAGCTGCCTTCATATCTGCGGAGGCTTTTATAACTTCATCTATTAGCAAAGCAGTAGAACCTCCTACAACAAAATAATTTCCGACAGAGGGATGTATAAGCCTATAATCAATTGAAGCTGTAGCATATCCTTTTTTTGCAAGGGCAATACAGATTAGTTCAAGGTCACTGCGCTGGCCCGAAATAAAACCACCTCCAAAAGCCAATATGATAAGCGGGCGTTGCAAAGCCAGGTCTCCGGCAGGTTCGTAAAAATCAAATCGCAATGTTTGATTATAATTAGTAGCGTTGCTATTATCCCTCGTAGTATTATAGCCAAAGATAACGTCGGGTGTTTTTGTAACGGAAGCAAAAACATCGTTGGTGTATCTGCCACCGGCACAATTAAGCACAGCAAGTTGTGCTGTTAATTTAAAAGATGTGCATACCAGGGAAAGGAGGAGTAAAAGTTTTGTCATTAGTTTTTATTTGTCGCTGCTAAACTAACAATTTTGTTCAAATCTCTGCATATTTATAAGCCGGAATTTATAGATAATACTGATAGGTAATCTATTTCTGCTACCCAATTTTGAAAGAAGGGAGCGACAAGAAATCATTGCCAATATGATTACAGTGATAAGGCTGCACGTGATGAGCTATGTGGAATTACTGGACTTATGAAAGACGCTTATAAAGCCTGGGTACAAAGCCGATTAAATTTTAAATCCAACTGTTGCCACAATATTACCTGCATTATTTTTAATGTACGCCGGGTTATATGAATTATTATCCTGTAAACGATATGGATAATGCACATCTTTATTTACTGAGTACACATAAGTAAGATCAACAAATACTCCTTTATTTCTATACCCTAATCCACCGCCAAGTCTTATTCGGCTTGCCTTCTCATTCTTATAGGGATTGCTGTAATATGCTCCGCCCAACCTAAACATAAAAGTATTGAACTTTAATTCTCCCCCTAATCTAACGTTGATAGCGCTTTTATATTGATCATCAATTGTTTTGTTGAGCTGAGTAAAATAATTTTTGCTACTAATATCGTTTATATCTTCAACAGAAAAACCTGACGCTTTATAATTTACATATTCAACATCGGCAGTGATAAAGGCCCGTTGTTTTTTTACATTTTCTACTTCCCTGAATACATAAGAAGCGCTGGCAATTACTTTCCAGGGAGTAGTCAACCGGTATTTTGATTCACCCGGTGCATCGTTGGTAAATAGCTCTGAGGCTTGGGTTTTAATCCTGTCACCTCCGCCATATCCTTCAAGATCTGAGGTTATTGCAGCAGTGTATTTATCTGTAAGCTCATAAAATGTTGGAGAGTGAAACGCTAATCCTAAACGTACATACTCAACAGGCTTATAAATTACCCCAACCTTTGCGTTAACTCCAAAGCCTTTTGTTTGCAGGGTTTCCATTGCTTCAAAATAATTAAAATTATTTGATGTATTGGTAGTTGCGTCACTCTCTCTAAATGTAATTCGCCTGTCATAATTAACAACAGGTACGGAAAGAGAGCCTCCTAAAAATAATTTATCTTTTAAATTAACCGCTCCTGCAAGGGCTATATCAGTTATGCCTCCTGATGATATAATAGTGCTTTGCTGATTAAGGCCGGTTGAAACTGAAGCAAGACTTTTATAACCAGATATTGATCCATCCGGCGCTTCAGTAGTATCAATAACATAAGTGTTTAAAGCAAGGCTTGAGCCAAAGGGAAAGATAAAGGCTGCAGAATCAGCACTGGTAACGTTATTATAAATCAGTTCCTCCAGGTATTTTTCAGAATAGGAACTTTTATTATTCATTCCATTAAATGATATCCTGCCGTTAAAATCTGCTATCCTGTTAATACCTAATCCGATCGTAAAATTTTTTATATTAGCATTACGGTAATTCGGAACAGAAAATAAAAAACCTGTTGCTCCAATATTCAGGTTATTTTTTGATGCCTTTTCCAAAGTTTCCCTGTAAACACTTTTATTTTTTTGCATATTATAATAAGGAGTAAAAACAAATTCACTTGTTTTAAAAAACCCTATTCCTGCCGGGTTTACGAACATGGTAGAAAACTCACCACCTAATGAGCCGCTGGCGCCACCAATGGCCTGGTTACGGGCTGTTCCATTTTGAGTTAACCAGGAGTAGCGCAAGGCATCAGAAGGTTCCTGAGCGCACACTCCGGACACAGCAATAATTAATATTGCTACAGAAGCTAATATTTTCATTGTATAAATTTTACTGAGTGAAGAGAGGTTGTAAGATGGGAGTGTAAAATTTTTCGTTATATAAATATTTTAAAGGGATGGCAGTGGTTGCCATCCCATAAAGTTTATACTATTTATTAAAAGTTCTTACTGGCGCACTACTACCACTGCTGGTGGAAGTACTGGAAGTCCGTGATGAAGAACTGCTACTGCTGTTGCTATTGCTGTTTCTTGATGGCTCAAAAGTTCTTGATCTCGTAGTATTATCATTGTTAGGAGTATTATCATTGTTAGGAGTACTATAATTTGTACCCGGGTTGCTAAATACTTTCCTTACCAGGTTTCCTACGGCAGTTCCCTTGTTCTGAAAAGTTCTTGCGGGAGTGCCGTTAGTTGTGGCAGGAGCAGTATTTGGTACATTTTTAATTTCACCGGTTTTAGGATCAATTGCAGAGGTTGTTACCGGGGGTTTGCTGTAGGTTCCTAAATTATATTTCCGCGGCGCCTTATATGTTGAGGGAGAAGGAGAGCCTCCGGTTTTAGGATCAACATACACAGGATAATTGCCATAAGGATAATAACCATAGCCGGAAGGATAACCATATCCATAATCATAACGGTGTCTTCTCAATCGCCTGTTGTTTATACGTCTTAATATTTCACGGTCTTCAGGGGATGAGTTATCATAAACACTCCTGTTATCATAAACATTCCTGTTCTCCTCATTATTTACCTGCACATATTCATTCTGCTGAGGTGTCGGAGAATAATAAACATCATCGGGTGTTTGTGCAATCCTGTATGCAGTACTGCAACTGCTTAAACCCGCAATTACAAAAACTATAAGTATAAGTTTAATATTCATGATGGTGAGTTTAAAAAGGTTTAAAAATGAAGTGATACTTTTGCAAAGGTGCTGAAAATTTTCATACACAATTTACTTACGATATAACGGATTAAATAATTAATGGCTGTTAAATTTTAGCTAAAGGGAAATCAGAATTTTATTTTTAATCTTAGCCTGAAAATTCATTTTTAAAATTATCATTAACGTCCTGTCCAATAAAAAAATCCTGAAATATAAAACAGATATCAGAGCATGAGTAAAGAAATTACAAGCAGGGAAAAAGATTATTCTCAATGGTATAATGATCTTATTATTAAAGGAGGTCTTGCTGACTATAGCGCAGTTCGTGGCTGTATGGTTATAAAACCGTATGGTTATGCTTTATGGGAAAATATGAGAGACCAGTTAGATATAATGTTTAAAGAGACTGGCCATCAGAATGCTTATTTCCCATTGTTTATTCCTAAGAGTTTTTTAAGTAAAGAAGCTGCGCATGTTGAAGGCTTTGCAAAGGAATGTGCTGTAGTAACGCATTACAGATTGAAGAACGATCCTGATGGCGGAGGAATAATTGTTGATCCCGAAGCAAAGCTTGAAGAGGAATTAATTGTGCGACCTACATCAGAAACAATTATCTGGAACACTTATAAAACCTGGATTCAATCTTACCGAGATCTCCCTTTATTAATAAATCAATGGGCTAACGTTGTAAGATGGGAAATGCGTACACGCCTGTTTTTACGCACCACAGAATTTCTTTGGCAGGAAGGTCACACCGCACATGCAACCTCACAGGAAGCTATTGATGAAACACTTTTAATGCTTAATATTTATGCAGAGTTCGCTGAAGACTGGATGGCAATGCCTGTTATAAAAGGAGTTAAAAGTATTAATGAAAGATTCGCCGGTGCAGAAGATACTTATTGTATCGAAGCGCTTATGCAGGATGGTAAAGCACTACAGGCGGGTACATCACATTTTTTAGGACAAAATTTTGCAAAAGCTTTTGATGTACAATTTACCGATAAACAGAACAAGCTGGATCATGTATGGGCTACAAGCTGGGGTGTAAGCACACGTTTGATAGGGGCATTAGTAATGGCACATAGTGATGATGATGGGCTTGTATTGCCGCCGAAGCTTGCTCCAATACAGGTAGTGATAATTCCGATTTTTAAAGGGGATGAACAAAAGGCAATGATTGATGAAAAGGTGAAAGAATTTTTGCTTCACTTTAAGGCACTTGGTATAAAAGTAAAATATGATAATAGTGATTATGCCAGACCAGGTTGGAAATTTGCAGAATATGAAATGAAGGGAGTACCTGTAAGAATTGCCATAGGTGCGAGAGATATGGAAAAAAATGTAGTTGAAGTTGTAAGAAGGGATACTAAAGAAAAAACTGCTGTAAATATGGATGGCCTTGCTGCAACCATCGCTGTTTTACTTAATGATATTCAGAAAAACATTTACAACAAAGCAAAAAAATACAGAGACGGAAATATAGTTGATGTTGATACCTGGGAGGATTTTGAAAAGCGCCTGGATACCACTGGCGGCTTTATTGCTGCCCATTGGGATGGCACTGCAGAAACTGAAAATAAAATCAAGGAGCTGGCTAAAGCTACCATAAGGTGTATTCCTTTAAATAATAAACAGCAAGCAGGTAACTGTATTTTAACAGGTAAGCCAAGCAAAGAAAGAGTGTTGTTTGCAAGGGCTTATTAAATCTCTATGTTCAATAAGGCATAATAATAAGTTTTGCCAATTGATATTAATCTTTTATAAAATTGCATACAACAAATTCATTTGAAGAGGGCAAAGTCATTTTAATAAACAAACCCTTAGGCTGGACATCTTTTGATGTTATAAGAAAATTGAGAAGTGCAATTAATATTAAAAAGATTGGTCATGCTGGTACCTTAGATCCTCTTGCAACAGGGCTTTTAATAATTTGCACAGGAAAATTTACAAAGAATATAAATGGGTACATGGCAGCAGAAAAAGAATATACCGGTACTTTCACATTAGGCGCTGTTACACCAACTTATGATCTTGAAAGTGAACCGGAACAATTTAAACCAATTGATTTTGTTAGTGCTGAAATGATACAACATACTGCTTTAAAATTTATTGGTGAAACAGATCAAACTCCCCCGGTTCATTCTGCAATAAAGCAGGGTGGTAAACCCGTTTATCTTTTAGCAAGAAAGGGAATTAATGTAAAACTGCAACCCCGAAAAATCTTTATAAGCGAATTCGAAATAATCAATATCAAATTACCTGTTATCGCATTCAGAGTAGTTTGCGCAAG
>JBDSAQ010000388.1:0-4862 GCA_039922095.1 Ginsengibacter sp.
TCTGTTGAGATAATGGAAATTTTTGGAAAGATCCATGATGCAGGCAACACTGTAATTTTAGTTACCCATGAAGAAGATATCGCTCATTATGCTCATCGTATAATAAGGCTTAGAGATGGTGTAATTGAAAGTGATACTCAAACGCATAAAGGAGTTTTGGAAACAGTGTAAAACTATCTGGTTACCAATAACCAGTAAGGTTTTCCTCCAAAGAGCCATTTGTTGAACTTACCCAAAAGCATATTGGAATACGCCATCAGGTTTGAGTTTTAGGCGGAGAAGGATTAGCGTTTACGATTATTGGTTTTACTATTGCCTTTGGAAGAAGTGGTACTGAATCTTTCTGTATTCTGAAGGGTTCATGGTCAGAAAGCATAATAGTATATTTAAAACGCTTAAGATTTGGAGTATCCTTGGCCGGAGCAAATACTAAAAATCCCATTGTCCTGTTTACACGATGACGAATTGAATCTCTGATACTCCTCACTTCAACGTCATTTAATACTACATTACCAATAAATAATCCGGGCTCTATAGGATTTTGGGAGCTGGGCGCACCGTTTTTTAATTCAAGGCTGTCACCTCTGTCATAGTTGTTGGTATTGTTTTCTCTTTTCCACGCACACAATGTCAAAGTATTTAGATCTTTTAAATAATAATTAAATGCCAATCTTTTAGGTGGTCTATTGTGACGTCGCTCGGTAAATGTCATAAATTTTAGTGTATCAATATAAAGTGTATCCATAAATCCATCAACGTGAATTAAGCGTGGAGCTGATGCATCATCCCCAGATGTGGAATCGGATTTAGTATTCTCATCTTTTGGAGTTTGCATATTATTTCCGCATGATGCACAAAAAAGGAATACAATTAATAGAAGAAAATGATTTTGGCAAATTGACTTAAACATTTTAATAAATTTTTGGGGTAGATAATACTTTTGAAAAAGTTATAACCAAGATAATTAGTTGTTATCAAATTGCAATAGATTTAATTTAAAAAATTGCAATAGCTTTAAACTATGTCGTTAAAAATTTATACAAAAACCGGTGATCTTGGTAAAACAAGTTTGATCGGGGGCACAAAAGTTTTAAAAAATAATATTCGTATTGAAACTTATGGAACCATTGATGAGCTTAATTCTTATATAGGTTTGGTAAGCGATAACTGCAATGAGGAATATTTAAAAAACATCTTAAAAGAAATTCAGGACAGGCTTTTTACCATTGGTTCTTCGCTTGCCTGTGATCCTGAAAAGGAACCGAAAATGAAATTGCCCGATCTTATAGAAAAAGATGTAGAATTACTGGAAAATGAAATTGATAAAATGAATGAGACTTTACCTGAAATGAGGTTTTTCATTTTACCAGGCGGACACATATCAGTTTCCACAACTCATGTGGCACGCTGTGTTTGCCGCCGTGCTGAAAGATGGTGTGTAAATATGCAGGAAAATAATTTTTTTGTTGAGCCGCTAATTATAAAATACCTCAATCGCCTCAGTGATTATCTTTTTGTTTTGGCAAGATATATTGGCCATTTATTAAAAGTAAATGAGATTGCTTGGAAGCCAAGGATTTGACTCACTCTAACCCTCTCCATCCCGATAGCGATCGGAAGAGGAACATAATCGCATGTGTGGCATATTACTTAATTGGGGAGTTTACTTAAAGAAGGTAAATTATTTTACTATAGTTCAGGGGACGGAGGCAGCACCATCTTTCCATCTTTCATGTGCAAAATCCTGTCGCTCATTCGGGCCATTTCTTCGTTATGGGTAACAATTAAAAATGTTTGCTGAAACTGATCACGCAGATCAATAAATAAATTGTGGAGTTCTTTTGCATTTGCAGAATCGAGGTTGCCCGTTGGTTCATCAGCCATCACAATTGAAGGATTATTAATAAGTGCTCTTGCAACAGCAACCCTTTGTTGTTCACCGCCGGAAAGTGCCTGGGGTTTATGCTCTGACCGGTTTTCCAGACCCAGTATTTTCAGCAGGGATAAAGCTTTATCTGTCACTTCCTTTTTTTTTCTGCCTGCAATCCACCCGGGAATACATACATTTTCCAAAGCAGAAAACTCCGGCAACAGGTGATGAAACTGAAAAACAAAGCCAATATGTTTGTTTCTGAAAGCAGCCAATTTTTTGCTTTTTAGTTTTTCAACAGGTTGGTCATGAAGAAAAATGGTTCCCTCATCAGCAGTATCCAAAGTGCCGAGAATGTGTAACAGCGTGCTTTTCCCGGCACCCGACGATCCTACAATGCTAACTATTTCACCTTTGCTAATATTGATATCAACTCCCTTAAGCACATGCAGAGCACCATAATTTTTTATTATTCCTTTCGCATTTAGCATAATTGAATTCTAAAATTTACATACAAAATATACAATCTAAACAAAAAAAATCCGTTGCTTATATTCAATGCTCATGTTATTGCAACATTAAGCAAATCAGCAGTTAAAAAACAACTTTTGGTTTTATGAATTTAACTTTTACATTTGCGGAAAAATAGGGAGCATCAGCCTTACCTTATAAAAATAAAAGCACTATATATGTTTTGGACATTAGAATTAGCCTCTCACCTCGAAGATGCACCATGGCCAGCCACTAAGGATGAATTGATTGATTATTCCATCCGAAGTGGAGCACCCATTGAAGTAGTTGAAAATCTCCAGGAACTGGAAGATGAAGGTGGTGAAATTTATGAAGGCCTTGAAGATATCTGGCCTGATTATCCGAGCCAGGAAGATTTCTTTTTTAATGAAGATGAATATTAAGTAGTAAGTTATAAGGTTTGAGTTATAAGTTAAAGCCGTTCATGAATGAACGGCTTTTTATTTAGAAATATGTTATCCGGATTCTAAGTCACTTCTCGCAATAGCTATGGGGATTGAGGGGGTTGCGGTGAGGCAATTTTATTGTTTCAAATAATTTTACTACCTATGTACACAATTGCCTGCCCCTGCGCTACTTACTTTCATCACCTTAAAATGTATACCCCATGAGTAATGTTCAGGAAACAACTCCTTTAGCCAAACATCCGAAATGGATTGATGTAAAAGGCAAACGTATCACCAAGCAGGAGGAAATGGATTTTACCTATACTAACATTGATAAAATGATAAGGCTTAGCCTCGGCGAAAATGCTCATTTTAGCGGCGCTTATTATAATGGTGATTTTTCAATTTCTTTAGAAGAGGCACAGAGAAGAAAATATGTATTTGTTTGTGAACAATTAGGTATAAAGCAAGGTACTAAAGTACTTGATGTAGGCTGCGGCTGGGGTGGATTTTTAAAACATCTTAAAGAGCTTGGCGCTGACGGAACCGGGATAACATTATCTACAGGTCAACTGGAAACATGCCATAGGAACGGCTTTAAAGCCTATCTTAAAGATGTGCGGTTTATTGAGCCGGAAGACTTTGGAACTTTTGATGCGGTTGCCGCTATAGGAAGCTTTGATCATGTAGCAACTATTGAAGATCATCTTAAAGGCAGGCAGGATGAAGTGTATGACAGTTATTTTAAACATATTGCAGGTGTGCTGCCAAAAGGAGGAAGATTTTTTTTGCAGAGCATGGTATTTGGTAAAAACATGATCCCATATGAGGAGTTTGATATTAGTGCGCCCAAAGATTCTGCGCCATTTATTTTAGCATTACTCACAAAACATCATCCTGATTCATGGTTGCCTTATGGTGGAGAACATATTGAGCGGGCAGCAGCGCCATATTTTAAAGTTATCCATCATAACAGCGGCAGGCTTGATTACATTGAAACACAGAAGCAATGGCAAAAAAGATTTCTCAGGTTTAGCTGGAAAAAATATCTCTGGTTCCTTTCTCTTGCGCCTAAATTAATTTATGATAAAGAGTTCCGTTATCAATGGGACATGCTTAAGATATTTCCTACACGAGTATGCTTTGAGCGTGAAATTTGGGAACATTCAAGAATAGTATTTGAAAAGATATGATTGATACCATCCTCTAAATAATCGAACTTACCAGAAGCATATCAATATGGAGATAGATTATAAGGTTGCTATTATAGGTGCGGGGTTTGGTGGTTTAATTGCAGCGCTCAAACTTAAAAATTCCGGAAAAAATTCCTTCATCATATTTGAGCGTGCTGGTGAAATCGGCGGTACATGGCGTGATAATAATTATCCAGGCTGTGGCTGTGATGTTGAATCAAATTTATATTCAATCTCATCAGAACAAAATCCTAACTGGTCTTCAACTTTTTCTTCCCAGGGCGAAATACTTCAGTATCTAAAAGATATAATCAATAAAAACGCTTTGCAAAAAAATATCCGTTATAACGCTGATATTGTTGATGTGAAATTTATTGAAGAAGCAGGGTGCTGGCAGTTAACTGATCAAAATCAAAATAGCGTTGTTGTAAAAATGGTTATACTGGCCACAGGGCCATTTAACCGGATAAGCATTCCAGCTTTAAAGGGTATTGAAACTTTTGAGGGTAAAAAATTTCATTCTGCTGAATGGGATCACACTGCTGATCTTGCGGGCAAAAAAGTTGCTGTGATAGGTACTGGCGCAAGCGCTATACAGATAGTGCCAAGCATTGCTTCTCAGGTGGCTGATTTGTATATCTTTCAAAGATCAGCGCCATGGGTATTACCTAAGAAAAATATAAAAGCGTCATCATTTAGAAAGCTTGTATTTAGATATTTCCCCCTGACACAAAAATTGCCACGTGAATTTATTTACTGGCTGAGAGAACTTGTAGGATCTTCTTTTATCGGAAATGATTTGGTGCATAAAATTGTTACCGGCATAGCGCTGAAAAAATTAAAAAAGGAAGTTGCTGATGCAGAACTGCGGAAAAAGCTTAC
>JBDSAQ010000389.1:0-3278 GCA_039922095.1 Ginsengibacter sp.
CCGATAGCTCAGCATTAGGTAATTCATTACAGGCTACAAAGCCTAAATCCCTCTTGCGGGTTAAAGATCCTTTTAATCTTGATGTTGTTAAAGGAGAACGGTTACGGATAGATGCCATTTTAAAAGAGAAAGGCTATTATTATTTTAGCCCTGATTTGCTGATACTTAATACCGATAGCACCATTGGTAATAATAAGGTAAATATGTATTTAATGGTAAAAGAAAATACACCCGCTACAGCCAAAAAGCCCTATGTAATTGATGATGTATTTATTTACCCCACCTACAGGATTAATGCAGCATATGCTGATACCAGCCACTCAAAGTCAAATCTTTACCATGGTTTTTATATACAGGATCCGAGAAAGAGATTCAAACCAAAATTGTTTCCAAGAATTTTGCGTTTCGATTCAGGAGATGTTTATAACCGTAAAGATCATAACCTCACTTTAAACCGCTTAATAAACCTTGACGTATTTAAATTTGTAAAAAACAGGTTTGAATATTCGCCCAACAGCGAGGGAGATACGGGCAGGCTTAATACATATTATTACCTTACTCCACTCCCGAGAAAATCATTACGTGCCGAGATAAGCGCTAATACAAAATCAAATAATTATACAGGCTCACTTATTACACTTACATGGAGGCACCGCAATCTTTTCAGAGACGCAGAACATTTGGATGTACATGCCAATGTGGGTACTGAGGTACAGTACAGCGGCACTCAAAGTGGCTTTAATACTTACCGGCTTGGAGGAGGGTTAACTTTTACCACTCCTAAATTTGTAGTGCCTTTTTTCAAATTCAACACTACCAGTGCCTACGTTCCAAAGTCAAAAATTGAGCTGAACTATGATGTGCTTAACAGGCGAAAATTATACACATTAAATTCCCTGGAGGCACAGCTCGGCTATGTATGGAAGCCCAATTTAACCACGCAGCACGAGCTTAATGTGTTCTCTGTAAATTTAGTTCAGGCACTCAAGGTAACCCAACTATACTCTGACAGTTTAAAGAAGAATCCGATACTCAGGCACGCAATAGATACCCAATTTATCATAGGTTCAAATTATGCGATTACCATTGATCCGTTAATAAATGATCCCAAGGGAACGGGATGGTATTTTAATGGTATTGCTGACCTTTCAGGTAATATTGCAGGATTAGTATCTGGTGCCAATGTAAAAAATGGAAATCAAAAAAGGATTTTTGGAGTCCCTTTTTCTCAATACATAAAAACACAGGCAGATATACGCTATTATTATGCATTTAATAAAAAAACAAGACTTGCAAGTCGCGTCATCTTCGGGTATGGCCTGCCGTATGGCAACACCCGGGAAATGCCATTTATAAAGCAATTTTTTATTGGCGGCAACAATAGCATTCGTGCATTCAGAAGCCGGTCCATTGGCCCCGGCACTTTCAGAGATCCGGCGGCGGACAGCAGTAAATTTTTTCCTGATGAGGCCGGTGATATAAAACTGGAATTAAATACAGAATACAGGATCAAGGTTAATAATATTATTGAAGGCGCCATCTTTCTTGATGCTGGTAATATCTGGCTATACAATAAAGACCCTGAAAGGCCAGGTGCGGAATTCACAAGCAAATTTTTAAGTCAACTGGCAGTAGGCGCCGGTGTAGGTCTACGTCTTGATCTTACGATACTTTTATTACGGCTTGATTTAGCCTCACCTTTAAGAAAACCTTGGGTTAAGCCACCATCGGTCCTCAATGAGTTTAAAAACACAAAAAATATTGTCTTTAATCTGGCGATTGGTTATCCGTTTTAAGGAACTTGATTTATCCTGCAATTATGATGTGTTAGTGTAATTGTTTACCCTTGCATTTATTAAGATCTGCGCAGAGCCAGGGGCAAAGCACCTATCCACAAGAGAATTTGTTTACTACAGATTGATAACTGATGGGCTACAGATTGGCAACAAGGTAACGGCTTTAATAAGGCATACTAAGCATAGCGAGGGAAACATCAGTGAGATATTGAGTTCCCTTTTTAGTTTCTCTTCATTATCTTCATATATGCTTAAAATACTTCCCATCCTATTAATTGTTTTCTCAGCTAACCTTGCTACACAGGCGCAGTCTGCACCAGATAAAATAATTTTTATTGATACCCACAACGATGTGTTCTCCAAACAAATAATTACCGGGGCAGATCTTGCAATTGAACAGGAAACTGATTTTGATTTGCCAAAAGCAAAAAGAGGGATGCTGGCAGCCCAGGTATTTTCGATATGGTGTAATGAAACTTATGGAAATGGGAAGGCTTACGCCTGGGCCAATCGTGAAATAGATTCTTTGTATGCACTTATAAAAAGAAATCCCAAAAAAATAGTACTGGTTAAAAATTCTAAAGGTCTGCGAAAAGCGATTAAAAAAAATAAACTGGCAGCTTTAATTGGGGTTGAAGGCGGCCATATGATAGAGGACCGCATTGATTATATTGATAGCCTGCATAACCGTGGCATGCGATACTTAACACTTACCTGGAATAATAGTACAACATGGGCCACATCCGCAAAAGATGAAGTGACAAAAAAAGATTCTTTGCCTTTTACAGGATTAACTGAAAAAGGAAAACAAATTGTATCTCATCTGAATTCTCTTGGGGTGATGATTGATATTTCACACGTGGGTGACAGAACGTTTTATGATGTATTGGCAGCTACTTCAAAACCCGTAATTGCAAGCCATAGTTCGGCCTATGCCTTATGTGCTCACAGAAGAAATCTAAAAGACGAACAGCTTAAAGCCCTTGCAAAAAACGGGGGAGTTGTTTTTGTAAATTTTTATAGCCGGTTTTTAGATAGCAGCTATGAAACAAATTATAACCGGTTTTTAGCAGCACATACACATGAAACAGATTCACTTGCAGGAGTTTTTAAAGATACAACCCTTGCCATTACTTATTTATTTAAAATACATAAAAGTGAAGCCGACGCTTTTCGTGCGCCATTAAGTTTACTAATAAAACACATTGATTATATTGTAAAATTAATTGGCATTGATCACGTTGGTATCGGCGCTGATTTTGATGGTGCAGAATCTTTCCCTTTACAAATGGATGATGTAAGTGATTACCCTTTAATTACAATAGAATTAAAAAAACTTGGCTATTCATTAACTGATATTAAAAAGATAACCAGTGAAAATTTTATGAGAGTATTAAAGGCTAATGAAAAAAAGTTATAAGGTTTACCAATCCCTGGTTACAAATGCAAAAAATTACTTTTAATCAATAGAGTAAAACAGGT
>JBDSAQ010000390.1:0-2574 GCA_039922095.1 Ginsengibacter sp.
TTTGCTGCCCGATAAACAAATTAGATATGCAATTGCTTATTACTGTTGTTATGAAAAAAGAACTAGCAGAACAAATATGACGGATTTATATAAAAACTTTAAAAATTAACTTGACGCTAATGCGATAACTATCGGGAGGGGTGAGGTCACTCGCCTTTAAAATTCGGCTTACGCTTTTCTAAAAATGCAGCTATTCCTTCCTTTACATCGCTTGTTGCAAAACATTCACTGAAGTCAAAAATTTCTACTTCGTAACCGTTAAGATCAGTGTTGGCACTATTTGCAGCGTGTATGCTTTTTGAAATTGCTACAGGAGCTTTTGTATTTATTAATTGCAAAACTGCTGTAGTTTTTTGTAATAGCTCTTCTTGCGGAACAACATAATTTACTAATCCGTATTGCAGGGCAGTATTAGCATCAATCATATTGCCGGTTAATAAAAATTCGATTGCCCGGCCTTTTCCAATCAACGCTGCTAAACGCTGAGTGCCACCATAGCCGGGTATCAATCCAAGATTAATTTCGGGTTGCCCAAATTTTGCATTATCACTTGCAATTCTAAAATGGCATGCCATTGCAAGTTCGCAACCGCCACCCAACGCAAATCCATTTACTGCGGCAATAACGGGCTTTGGACAATTTTCTATCTTAAAAAAAACATCCTGCCCGTATTTGGCAAGCGCCATTCCTGCGGCTGCGTTCAGGTTGGAGAATTCACTTATATCTGCACCGGCAACAAATGCTTTAGTACCTGCTCCTGTAATTATTACTGACCTTATCTCTTTATTGTTATATACTTCATCCATCACTGCATTTATATCAGACATTACCTGCCTGTTAATAGCATTCAATTTATCTGGACGATTTATCGTGATGGTAAAGATTTGATTTTCTAACTGTGTTAAAAGAGTTGAATACATGAACGTGTATATTTCGTAAAAAAATTATTTATATGATTCTTTCTTTTTTTAAAGAAACAGCGGAATGCTTTTCATAATGGCGCTAAAAACTTCTATGTTCCTTTACCCAGCCTTTTATATATTCTGCAATTTCTGTGCTGGTGGCGCCGGGAGAAAATAATCTGCCGACACCCATTTCATTCAATGCTTTCATATCATCTTCAGGAATTATTCCTCCTCCCGTTAATAACACATCATCCATTTCTTTTTCTTTAAGCAGTTGTAATATTTTAGGAAATACAGTGTTGTGAGCACCGCTTAAAATACTTACTCCGATGGCATCAACATCTTCCTGTAAGGCAGCATTTACAACCATTTCAGCCGTTTGGCGTAAGCCTGTATATATTACTTCCATTCCCGCATCTCTTAGTGATGTAGCAATAACCTTTGCGCCACGATCATGTCCATCCAAACCAACTTTAGCCACTAATACCCTGATAGGCCGGCTTAATTTTTCAGTCATTTAAAAATTTATATGTAAATGTACAAAGAGAAATATTAGCGGTTATATGAGAGCGAAAGGTGTATATGGTAACATTAATAAATCAAAACAAATATGAGGCATCCATAGATTCTTTCAGCATACTATTGATCTATTCTATCTTACGATTGTAGTTGTTCCTTTTATCTCATAAATCTTACCTATAACATTTTCTGCTTTCAACATCCATACAAAAGTTCCGGCTGGCTGTATAGTTCCGTTAAGCCTGCCATCCCAGGCATCTTTTAAATTATTAGTACTAAAAACCAGATGACCCCAGCGGTTATATACCTTGAAGTAATCAAGACGTTTTATGCCCACATATAAAGGCCGTAGTTTATCATTTAATCCATCACCATTTGGTGTAAACCCTGTTGGCACATAAATAGCGGAGCCTTTAAACACTTTGATATTAACGGTGTCCTTATCTGTACATCCTTCCACAATTGAAGCAGTTACCACATAAGTTATATCATTCTGCAAACTGGCAGTTGGCATCATAATATCCGGGTTATCCAAACCTATAGCAGGCCACCACAGGAAAGAAGGAGCACCTGCCGAGTTACTGATAAAGGAATTACCAATTTTGAAAGGTATACCGGCTAAGGCTATCGTATCATTCATAGCTGTTACATCTGCAAAGGCTACTTTGATAATTTTTACAATATCAGCAGAAGTGCAACCATTTTCCGAAGCTGTAAGTATTACATTCATATTGGCAGCCTTGGAATAAGTATGAACCGGATTCTGCTGATGTGAGGTATCTCCATCACCAAAACTCCAGTTCCACTGTGTAATAGTTGCGGTATTATCTAATTGCAAACCTGTAAAACTAATTGGCTCATTAAGGCATCCATCAGATGCTATAATATTAACAGCAGGTGGAGGATTAATTTTAAAAAAATTAATGGCAGTATCTGACCCACAATCATAAACTGATTTTACTACCAGCTTTAACTGGTGTAAACCTTTAGAAAGGTTTGTAAGTAATGGCTGCTTATCGTTTGAGATAACCAGGCCATCCAATATCCATGTCCACTGATTTACATTGCCTACTGCATTAGTTGAAAGATCAGCTATCCGCGGGGATTTTCCGGAACACGTATCAAATACCTGGAAAGCCGCTGCCGGTTT
>JBDSAQ010000391.1:0-4526 GCA_039922095.1 Ginsengibacter sp.
GCTGTAAAGGGAATAGTTGTTTGGCGGGAGGTAGTTTCAAAATTTGGATACCTGATCTTAACTGCAATACAGCCTGCAAATTTTTCATCATTCCTTAATTCATAAGCAATTTTCTCTGTCATACGCACCAGTTCGCCCATCAAACGTTTTATATCCAGAATATTTTCTTCAAAAGTATTTTCTGTTGAAATTGATTTTGCCTCGTGATAAGCGCTGATTTTTGAAGTATGAATACCCTGCGCTTTATTCCATAAGTCAATTCCCCATTTACCCAATTTTTTTTGCAACTCATCATAGGTATGTTTATGAATATCACCGATAATATTTATTCCCATGTTTTTTAAAACCTGGTGCGTATGCTCTCCCACACCCGGAATTTTATCAACTGAAAGCGGTGCAAGAAATTCCTTTTCCCTCCCAAAAAGAACCTGTAAAAAGCCGTTTGGCTTGGCTTCATTAGTGGCCATTTTTGCAACCATTTTATTATTGGCAAGGCCAAAAGATATGGGCAGTTTTGTTTCATTAATTATTTGTTGCCGCAGGTCAATTGTCCATTGCAGCGGATCAAAAAATTTATCCATACCGGTGAGGTCTAAGTAAAATTCATCTACAGAAGCCTTTTCAAACAACGGCGCTTTTGATGCAATAATATCTGTAACCCATCTTGAATATTTACCGTATTCACCTCTTGTGCCGCTTACAAAAATTGCCTGCGGGCAAAGTTGTTTTGCTTTTGAAGAAGGCATAGCTGAATGTATTCCGAACTTTCTTGCCTCATAGCTGCAGGCAGCCACCACACCACGTTCGCTGCCACCAACAATAACAGGCTTGCCTTTTAAAGAAGGATCATTTAAGATTTCTACAGATACAAAAAATGAATCCAGATCGAAGTGTGCAATAATGTGTTGGTTATTTTCAGGCATAATCTGCAATTCAAATTTAGTAATTATCATGGACTGTGCCCATTGCTCAATCCCATTTAGCAGTAATGGGAAGGCACAATGCTGCAAGATTTTATATGTTATCATGATACAGTTTTCAAATTTTCAGCTTTACATTTTTACTTATCTTTAGGAGGTGTGTCATCAATTACTTGCGGCCAGAATGAATCATCAGACAGGCCTGTTATTTGTTTCATTTATAGTTTATAGTTCAATTAAAAACTATGTACAATCCTAAAATTTACACTTATCAGTCCACTGTATTATCTTACTTAAGTATCCTTATCTCTTGCATAATCTTTTCAAAAACCACATTTGCACAACCGGTGTTATCACTGACACCTGTTATTGATACTGGATTAACTTCACCTATCCAGTTTGTAAACGCAGGTGATGCAAGCAACAGGGTTTTTATAGTACAGCAGGGAGGCACTATCAGGGCCTACGACGCATCCTTTAATTTTATCTCTGTATTTCTCACAGTATCTAATGTGAGCACAGTAGATGAAAGAGGCTTATTAAGTATGGCCTTTCATCCTGACTATGAAAACAATGGATTCTTCTATGTTTATTATACCAATACTTCAAATAACCTGGAACTGGCAAGGTACCAGGTAAGCAGTGACTCTAACATTGCAAATCCGGCATCAAAGGTTATATTAATTACTATACCTCATCCCACAAATACCAATCATAATGGCGGAGAACTTCATTTTGGTAATGATGGATTTCTTTATTTATCAACCGGTGATGGAGGTGGCGCAGGGGATGTGCCTAATAATGCTCAGAACACATCAGTACTGCTCGGCAAAATGTTACGCTTTAATGTAAATACTTCTGCCACTGCTCCCTATTATACTATTCCTCCGGGCAATCCTTTCGGCAATGAAACTTTAAACCTTGGCTTACGAAATCCTTTTCGCTGGAGCTTTGACAGGCAGACTTTTGACATGTGGATAGGTGATGTGGGGCAGGATTCTAATGAAGAAATTAATTACCTCGCTGCCGGGTCAAACGGCGTAAATTTAGGCTGGCACTGTTATGAAGGCAATGCCACCTTCAATACTACCGGATGTGGCCCTTCTTCTAATTATGTTTTCCCTGTTTACACTTATCCTTCACAAGATCCTGCTGCTGCTATTACCGGCGGTATTGTATACAGAGGTACGGCTTATCCTTTTTTGCAGGGGTATAATATAAGCGCAGATTTTTATTCAGGAGTGTTTTACAAAACTGTTTCAAACGGTTCAGGAGGATGGAACACAAGTACACAAACTCTTTCTCCAACAGGCATTGCAGATTTTGGTGAAACAGAAAACGGCGAAGCCTATGCAGTTTCTTTAACGGGAAATAGTGTACATCATATTATCGCCAGCGATCCTTTACCTGAAACGTTGGTTGAATTTAGTGGTAATTTAAATAGTAAAGGGGTAACACTAAACTGGAAAATGGCTTTGGAAGATAATATCCGGCAATTTGATATTGAATACAGCATGAACGGAACTTCATTTACTTACCTGGGTTCTGTATCAGCACAGAATCCAATGGGGGGTTATACATTTTTACATCCGCTAACTTATGAGGGTACAATTTTTTACAGGTTAAAAATAGCAGACCTTGACGGATCTTATAAATATTCAGACATAATTCGTGTGGCACTAAGCAACAAGATAAAAATCATAATTTCCCCTTCTGTTATCAGCGATGGTATAATGAATGTAAACATTGCGAACCCAACATATACTTCATTAGAGTTGATCAGTATGAATGGAGCTCTCATGTTAAAAGAAAATGTAGCAGGTAAAACGGGGAAGATAAAAATACCTGTAGGTAAATTGGCTCCAGGCATTTATTCGGTAAGATTAATTGGTAAATCAAACACTGATGTTCAAAAAATAATTATACAATAGAAATAAAGCCGGTAAGGAGTCTCACTAATAAATTGAAAAAAATCAATTGCGATGCCAGAACTTAAAGTCAAAAAATTTCTTCTTGCCTTTTCAATGCTAATACTTTTACAGGTGAAGGCTATTTCTCAAACCAAAAATATTGAAGAAATAAAAGATGGCGTAATAATATATCCTGACAACAATCTCTCTGGTAATGCCCATGCTGTAAGGCTGCAGGTAATTAATGATAAGATTATAAGGGTTACTGCTTTTCCAACAATAAAAATTGCAGAAGTAAATAGTCTTATCACTGTATATAAGAGTACCAGTAAAAACTTTACTTTACTAAAAAAGAGCGATCGTGTTATTTTGAAAACCCCGGCTGTTACAGCAACAATTTTGCTATCTACCGGGGCTGTTTCTTTTGCTGATAAATCGGGCATGCCTGTTTTAATGGAAAGGCAATACAATGGAAGATCATTATCGCCTGCGGTATTTGAAGGCCAGAGTTCTTACGGCATTTCTCAAACATTTCAAACAACTGATGATGATGCATACTACGGCTTAGGTCAGCACCAGGGTAACCAATTTAATTATAAAGGTCAGCAGGTATTTATGTTTCAGAATAATACTGAAGTGGCAATTCCATTTTTAGTAAGCCGCAAAAATTATGGCATTTTGTGGGATAATTATTCTGTTACTACGGTTGGTGATACAAGGCAATTTATGCCTTTGTCGAAATTAAAGTTGTATTCAAAAGCAGGAGATATCGGATGGCTCACCGCTTCTTATGCCAATGATAAATCTAAGCCCGATTCAATTGCTTTTACAAAAGCAGAATCAGAAATAAATTATCCTTATTTAGATGATACAAGAAAGAACCTGCCTAAAGATTTTAAAGTACAAAATGGATCAATTACATGGGAAGGTTCATTTTCTTCTGACTTTACCGGCGCACATAAATTCAAAGTTATTTATGCAGGTTATGCAAAAGTTTGGATTGAGGGAAAGATGCTCGTAGATAACTGGCGGCAATCTTGGAATCCCGGCACGGCCTTACTAAATCTTGATCTTGAAAAGGGTAAAAAATATTCAATCAAAATTCAATGGATACCCGATGGCGGTGAATCTTATCTCGCAGTAAATTGGTTAAATCCAATTCCTGTAAATGATATAAATGCTTATACTTTTTCTTCTGAAGCCGGTAAGCAGCTTGACTATTATTTTATAAAGGGGAGCAGTATGGATGAAGTGATTGCCGGCTATAGATACATAACAGGCAAAGCTACTATAGTTCCTAAATGGGCAATGGGTTTTTGGCAAAGCCGTGAAAGATATAAAACACAGGATGAAATTTTAAATACCGTTGATGAGTTTAGAAAAAGAAAAATCCCTCTCGATAATATTGTGCTGGACTGGAGCTATTGGAAGGTGGATGATTGGGGAAGCCAGGAGTTTGATTCAAGCCGTTTCTCTAACCCGGATAGTATGATAAAAGTCTTGCATGATAAGTATAATACAAAATTGATGATATCAGTATGGCCAAAAATGTACCAGGGCATTAAGGCTTATAATTATTTTACCAGCAAAGGCTGGCTTTACAAAAGAAACATTGCAGATGAGCAAAGAGATTGGATCGGCAAAGGTTACATCTCCACTTTTTATGATGCTTTTAATGTACAGGCCAGGAAAGGCT
>JBDSAQ010000392.1:0-4344 GCA_039922095.1 Ginsengibacter sp.
CTCTATAGCAGTAGATATCGCCGGCGATAAAGAAGAGACTAAAAATTTACTGGGGGCAGCAGAAATCCCTGTGCCAAAAGGCATCATTATCTATAGCGATGACGATATACAACACGCCATTGATAAAGTAGGGTTTCCATTTGTAATTAAGCCTGTTAATGGTAACCACGGCAAAGGGGCAACGACCAATATCAACACGCGGGAGCAGGCAGAAAAAGCACTTGAAGCAGCCAGGAAATTCGGGCGTAACGTGATCTGCGAAAAATATCTAACAGGTTTTGATTTTAGAGTTTTGGTAATAGGCTATAAATTTATTTGCGCTGCATTACGTACACCTGCGTCTGTTACCGGCGATGGGGAACATACTATACAATGGCTCGTTGATGAAACCAATAAAGACAGCAGAAGAGGTTTTGGTCACGAGAAGGTTTTAACCCAAATTAAGATTGATGATTTTACACAAAAAATGTTAGATGATAAAGGATATCATTTACAAACCGTTCCTGCAAAAGATGAATTGGTCATTTTAAAACCTACCGCAAACCTTTCCACTGGCGGCACATCTTCAGATGTTACTGATGAAGTACATCCGGTGAATGTTTTTATGGCTGAAAGAATAGCAAAAATAATTGGCCTGGATATTTGTGGTATTGATATAATGGCTTCCGATCTGCGTACACCTCTTTCTGAAAATGGCGGAGCAGTTTTGGAAGTAAATGCCGCACCTGGTTTTAGAATGCACGTAGAGCCTTCTGAAGGTTTACCAAGAAATGTAGCTGAACCTTTAGTAGATATGCTTTACCCTAAAGGTACTACGGGAAGAATTCCCATTATAGCAATTACAGGTACTAATGGCAAAACCACTACCAGCAGGCTTATTGCCCACATTTGTAAAACGGCCGGGCATAAAGTAGGGCTCACTACTTCTGACGGGGTATATATACAAAATCAATTAATGATGATAGGTGATTGCACCGGCCCCAGAAGCGCTGAATTTGTTTTGAAAGACCCAACCATTGATTTTGCCGTATTGGAATCTGCAAGAGGAGGAATTTTAAAAAGCGGGCTTGCCTTTTCCAATTGCGATATTGCTGTTATTACCAATGTTACTGAAGATCATATAGGGCTCGGCGGTATTGAAAATATTGAACAAATGGCCAAAGTAAAATCAGTATTGGCCGAAACCGTTTTTCCAAATGGATTTACTGTTTTAAATGCGGATGATGCTCTGGTATATGAAATGAGAAAAAACCTTGATTGCAACATTGCTTTGTTTAGTATGGATGAAAATAATAAAAGAATAAAAAAACATTGTAATAAAGGAGGTATGGCTGCTGTATTTGAAAACGGGTACGTAACGCTTATGAAAGGAAGCTGGAAAATAAGAATTGAAAAAGTAACTGATGTGCCTATTACTTATGGCGGAAAAGCAAAACACAACATACAGAATACTTTGGCAGCAATACTTGCCTGTTATTTATTTAGAAATATAAAAGCTGAAGATATAAGACTGGCGCTGCACACCTTTATTCCTTCCCCATCGCAAACTCCCGGAAGATTAAATCTTTTTCAGTTTAGAAATTTTAAATTTTTGGTTGATTTTGCCCACAACCCTGCAGGCCTGGAACTACTATGCGATTTTGTAAATCAGTTTGAAGAATTTCCCAGAGTAGGAATTATTAGCGGAACGGGTGACAGAAGGGATGAAGACATCCGTGAAATTGGAAGAATATCTGCAAGGAACTTTGATGAAATTATTATAAGGCAGGACAAGAATTTGCGGGGCAGAACTTCTGATGAAATTATTCATCTTTTGGTGGAAGGAATTAACGAGACCAAAACAAAAGATATTCCCGTAACGATTCTCGCCACTGAACGTGAGTCAATAATTCATGCATATAAAAATGCAAAAGCCGGCTCATTTATAACCATCATGTGCGATGTAGTACCGGATGCACTGGCCTTTATAAAAAGTTTAAAGGAGGAGGAAGAAAATCCAAAATCCTAAATCCCGCCGGGTAAAATTTAAACACCAATTTGAGTTTGTAAATTTATAGCATACCCTTACTTTTGCACACTTACTGTCCCATAGTATAAAGGTAGTACGACAGATTTTGATTCTGTTTGTCGAGGTTCGAATCCTCGTGGGACAACGTAATATGTCTTATATATCATTGATTATAAATGCTTTAATATAATATTTAGGCATTGTTAGTTCCGCAGAAAGTTTCACTATTAGTAGTTTTTATTATTTGTTGTTAAGGACTATAGTCTTTTGTAAGATTCTTGTCTTTTCTAAAATAACTGATAGAATTCAACCCCATCGTACAATGATTCTTTATAAGTTCAACATAGCATGATAGCGATCACCTGTTAGCTTACGTGCGAATAATAGACTAACAAGTCCATCTAAACTTAAAAAAAATTAAAGCACTGATGTTTGTAAAAATAAGTCGCAGACTTACTGCGAATATTGTTGTCGTTTAATAAAAAAAAGGTTTCTCAGATTCATATCAGGAAAAGGTAGGATAAGTATTGTAAACATGTTTTATACTTTCCCAAAAAAATAACGATTATCTATTTGCTATTTGTCCAATTAAATTATTAAAAGTTGGCGACTCTTTATATTTAGGAAGTACAATTTCCGGAATAATACAATGCTTGCTTTGCCAGGCCCAACTTCTGATAGTAAATGATCTGCTAATTTTTTTGCTGATACAAGTACATGTTTATCGCAGATGATGTCATAGTAATATAGCAGCCCCGACAAAGTATATTTTCTTCCCCAAATATCCCAGGCCTGCAAATGTTTACCTGGTGCATAATTGCCTATGTATCCATCGTCACTTTGCGTAGAGATAATTTCTTCAACAGATGTTTTCATTTTTGCCAGCAATGCTGAATCGTGATTGTACTCATAAGCTTTTGCCGCGGACAACATCCACTTTCCCCAAAATTCAGTTTGCCATAAAGAGGTTTCGGTGCGATGACGAAATGGTTCTATTAATGCTTCAACATCTTCCATCATGATGTTGTTATTAATTACAGCATCTAATTTATTTCCAAGGTATCCACTGAAGTTCACTGCAGAAACGGGTTTAAGCTTATACTTTACTGCAGGTCTGATAACTATTCTCCGCTCATTAGTAACCTGGGCGTATGAGTTAAGAAGTGTAAAAAATAATGAAACAATTAAGATTATTTTGTTCCGACTGGAAATTTTTTTTAGCGAAAAGATTATTACAAGTTTCATTGAAAATTATTTTTAAAACGAATCACGTGTATAAAATTCAAAAATGATTCTTCATTATTTAAGAATGTATGTTAATGAAAAACGTCCTTTATTGCTTCAACATATTTAGTACCATATCTTTTTTCCGGCAGCAGGTAACTTCCTTCAGTCCACTCATTCCAGGAATTAATTACAAGAATTTTATGCTTAGGATTATACTCATCTAAGAAGGCTTTAGCGGCTGCTAATTGTTTATGAAATGATTCTGGTGTATTGCCCACAAACACCGGTGTCCACGGATAATTGTTCGGCTGAAACTTATCACTTTGCATACAACGCGGGCTTGCATCCCAGCCCATAGAAACATTGGGTGTATATAATATATCAGGATATTTTATGGTAAATTCTTTCCAGTAATCTTTAGCAGAAGCAAAAGCTTTTTCTACAGGCACAGTAGGAAAACCGTCATTACTAACATTTTTATAATGGTGGATGTAGCAATAAGTTGATACACTTTCGCAGTTAAGCGCTTTTAGCATCTCTCTGGCATTTTCAGGAGCATCAGGGCCGGTAACAGATTTCATTAGTTCATCATTTACCATCCAACTCATGATATTAAAGTGTACACCAGGGAACCCGGCTTTTTTGGCTTTATCATCTAACAACTGAACTGCTTCCTTTGCTCCATCAATTCCGCCAAAGCTGTTAATAAAGTTTACAATTTCATAGATAGAGAAATATGGCTTGCTATCTATCTTCCAATAATTTGGCTGTTTAAAATATTTTTCAACAATGTAAGTAGAGATCGTATCCCACAGTTCTTTAGACACTTTTCCCTCTGTAAGTTTTACCCTGCCATTATCAAATGTTGCCGGTTGAATATTAAACCAGTCATGGTTTGCCCACATCAATGCAAATTTTAAACGTTTCCTGTTTGGTGCCTTTAAAAATCCTTTTTCTAATCCCTCCTGCAAATATGGGCCTGTGTTAGAATACCAATACCAATCATAAATAAAGCAATCAATTCCATTATTGGCGGCGAGATCAATTTCTTTGGCCGCCCACTTAGGATCGGCCTCATTAAAATAGCCCCATGATGGAATTTTTGGTTG
>JBDSAQ010000393.1:0-6140 GCA_039922095.1 Ginsengibacter sp.
TTTGATAGGTTATATCAAGTTGTTTGTTTGTCCAGGGAACAATTACATTGAATGTGTTAGAATAAGCCCTGTTATCTTTTACAAAGAACTGGTAAACGCCAAAACCTCCGCGGTCTTGTTCTGTAACAGGGAAATCGAAAGTTTTCTTTTCATTATTTATTGAGAAAAAAGAATAATTGCCCAGTGACTTTTTACCATTGACCGATGACCTATCTATTTGCTGAATCAAAAAAACATCGTTTGCCGATGTGCCTGAAATGAAGGTTGCTTTTTCTCCGGGGCCTGCTATGTTCTTTATCGTTGTATTCCAAAAGTACGCGGGAGCAGGAAGTGATGCAGATTTCATATCGTACAACTCAAAATATTTCACATCTTTTACATCCTGGCCGTATTTATCTTTTGCTGTGGCCTCGGCTACATACCAGCCCTGTTGAAAGTTGTTAGTTGCCAGTTGCCAGTTACCGGTTGGTTTGGTGCTGTCAGTTTTTGAGAAGATAAGTTCACCTTTTGCCCAACTTTCTTTTTTACTTTCATCAGCGTATTCATCGTTAGGGAAATATCTTAAAAACTCTTCTTTGGTCATGGCGAACTTGTCTGGCTGTTGCCAGTATCTTGTACGTATAAGCCTTTGCGGTGTTTGAAGCCTATAGATTTTTACATCAACATTTGTTGGTTCAAACTCATCACTTAAATTTTTGGAGCTTATAAAAAAATGTTTAAGGCTATCAACATTTATTGCATCGGGTTGTGGCAGGGTTAGTTTTAAATCTAACGCTTTGTATCCCACGGGCACAGTTGCAGATGTGCTTCTTGTTTCGCCGTTTATGTCTGTTACATCTGCTTCTACTTTGTAATCAAAAACAGGATCAGTTTTTTTATCAATACTTAAATCAGGGATGGCTTCAAACTCAATAGAAAATTTTCCATCAACACCAGTTTCTATTTCTCCATGGGTAATTTCAAGTGGATGTGTTTGCGGCATAGGCCAGCGCCAAAACATCCATGGATAAAGGAACCGGGCCACTCTTGTAACCCGGTATTTTACATTTGCGCCATCAATATTATTTCCTGCATAGGCTTTTGCAAAGCCGGTAATTTTTATCTTATCATTTACACGGTAAGTGCCTTTTACTTTTTCAAACTCCGCATAAAATTTTGGCCGCTTGTATTCTTCTACAGAAAAGGCTGTGGAGGAATTATCAAAATCTCCAGCTGTAATTGTAAATTCCCCATTCAATTGATTTTCCGGCAACCGAAATTTTCCATTAAATGAACCGTACTCATTAAATGAAACTTTAATTGAATCAACGTGCTGATCATTTGCATCAGTAAGCATAACAATAAGAGAATCTTTGGTAGTGAGCAATTTAGATCTGCGTGTCTTAATATCTTTTGTTACTCCTATTCCCTTAAAATAAACCAACTGGCCTGGCCGGTAAATGCTTCTGTCAGTAAATAAAAATATACTGGCTTTATCTTCATCATACTTTTCCTGATTTGTATACTCATTTTCATCATTCTCTTCTTCATTATAATACCTGTAACTATTTTGGTAGTCATCAAAAAACAGCCTGTCTTTTTGATAAGTGATCTCTAAACGGATATCCCTGTTCTCGTTTAATATTTTTCCTTTTGCATCTTTAGTTGTTTCTGCTATTTTAAAATACCCATTTTTATCAGCAGTTATCAACTCCTGTTTTTGCAAAATATTCCTGTTTAATTTATAATCGTATTGCTGTTTCCAAACCTGTACTTTAGCACCTTCCAAAGGCTTTCCTGTTTCCCTGTTCAACACAAAATATTCAAATCCATTATTAATAAAACTTATACCAGATACATACAAATACTGAACAGCCAAAGGGTTTTTATTAAGATTAAAATCCTCTGCAACACTTGATAGTAAAGCATATTGACCTGCAGGTAATGCATCAATTTTTATTTCCACAGCATGATTTTTATAATCATTTGAAACAGGTAGTTCCTGTTTCCAGCTTCGCATAAATTTTTGTGAAGTGAGTTTTTTCCAGAGTTGATTATCATCATTGTTTTGCTCAAGTAATGTTTTAAATTCTGTTGTAACCTCAATAACCCTTAGGTTGATTGAAGAAACATTTTTATAATTTACCAATGAGCGAAATGGCTGGCCGGGCACATTTACTTTTTCAGAAGTTAGATTGAATTCTTTATGAAGTATCTGGATTAATAAGTTATTAGCATAAATACCACCCTGGCTTTCAGGAAACTTTTTTACAATTGATTCAGCAAGATCCTTTGCCCGGCTCAAAGTATATTTTGATGATGAGTCAGTATTAGCGTTTTCTATGTCATTCGCCTTGTTAAAAATTTCCTGTGCCACAAGGTAGGTGGCTTGTGCAGAGGCCGCAATGCCAGGGAATGCGGCGGCAGTATTTTCTAAAGCCTTAATATAAAGTTCATCCTTATCAGCCATTACACCATATTGTTTAACAAACAGCATACGGTTTATGTCTGCATCAATTAATGCATCTGGTTTTGCATCACCGACATGAAATGCCAATAATTTTTGAAATATCAGCAAAGCCTTGAAATGCAACGAGGCAGAATCTTTACTTATGAATTTATGGGTTATAAATTCTGATGCCGGTGTAAATGCTTTTTCATCTTTAATTTCGAAGGCGTAGGAAGGCCTGCTGATATCTCTTTCATCACTTTTAAAATATTGCAATGCCTCATGTGCTAAAAGATCATATAATGTTGGACGCAGGTAGCGAACATTTCCTTTTATTAAAATAGGATCAAACTTATCAAGATCTGTTTGCTGTAATAATTTTTCTTCTTTAAGAGAGGCAAGGTAAAACTCCCCGATCTTTTTATGAAAATCATCTGCAGTCCATGTTTGTATATCAGTCTTTATAAAATTTACAGTGTTGGTACGGTTGTAAATATTCCACCTGGTTTGCTGAAAGTAATTCCAGTACATATGCGCCGTAATGCTTTGCAGTATTGATTTTGCAGGTTGTTTGGACAGGGAGATCTCTTTTTCAACAGCGGCTATATTTTTTATTCCGGCATCTTCCTGTAGATTTTGATTTAAGTTTAGTTGATATGTAAGTGATTTTATAACCTGTACATCATTGCCTTGTTTTTTTGCTGCTTCGTAAATTTTATTCACTTCTGCCAGGGCAGATTTTGTTAGTCCTTTGCTTACTAATACATCTATATTCTTCCATTGGCTGGTATAGCCGTTATTTATTTGGGCAGAGCAATTAATAGAAAAAAACAAAAATAAAATGGTAAGTATAAGAAGAGTGTGAATATTTTTTAACATCATCAGAGATTTAATTAGCGTAAATGAATTCTTATGCACCAGTAACTTGCAGATGCAATTTAGGTTGTAAATGCATAATGACTTACTCACACATTTATTCTGAATCTCCAGTTAAATAAAAAAACCTGTTATAGTTAACAGGTTCAATAATACGGAACGCAATTTTATTATCTATTCATTACTTCTGCCATTTTTTTTCCTATATCCGCAGGGCTGGCTACTACAGTAATTCCACACTCAGCCAATATTTTCATTTTAGCTGCTGCTGTATCATCTGCACCGCCAACTATTGCCCCTGCATGACCCATACGCCTTCCTGGTGGCGCTGTTTGCCCTGCAATAAAACCTACAACCGGTTTAGTTCCTTTTTCTTTAACCCAATATGCGGCTTCAGCTTCCATGCCACCGCCAATTTCACCAATCATTACAATGCCATCGGTTTCGGGATCATTCATAAATAATTCAACAGCTTCTTTTGTAGTAGTACCGATTATAGGATCTCCGCCAATGCCAATAGCAGTGGATATTCCAAGGCCGGCTTTTACTATCTGGTCTGCAGCCTCATAAGTAAGTGTGCCCGATTTTGAAACTATACCTATTTTCCCTTTCTTAAAAATAAAGCCGGGCATAATACCCACTTTACATTCATCAGCGGTAATTACACCGGGGCAGTTAGGGCCAATTAGTCTTGCCTGTTTATCTTGTAAAAAGTTCTTCACTTTTACCATATCCTGAACAGGAATTCCTTCAGTTATGCAAACTACCAGGGCTATACCTGCGTCGGCCGCTTCCATAATGGCATCTGCAGCAAACGCAGGTGGTACAAAAATTATACTTACATCCGCATTGGTAGCTTTTACAGCCTGCGCTACGGTGTTGAAAACCGGCTTATCCAAATGCGTGGTTCCACCTTTATTTGGAGTTACACCCCCTACTACATTGGTTCCATATTCAATCATTTGTGTAGCGTGAAAGGTGCCTTCAGTTCCTGTAAAACCCTGCACTATAATTTTGGAATTTTTATTTACTAAAACAGACATGTAATTTTTTTAAGGTGTGGGCAAAAATAGGGAAAAATGATAAGGGGAAAAGATAATGGCAGTTAGGAAAAATATATTTATGAAGATAAAAAGCCTTGTTTGCTTACTGTTAATGGTTCAGCGAATAGCATGTAAATTTGAACAGGTGGCCATTGGGAAGTATTGCGCCGGAAATGAGAGGCATAAATGTCCGGCGCTTAACAATGTAATCTATCAGGACTTTTGTATAGCTGATTTTTTTGAAGCTTAACTAATTACTTAAGCTTGTCTTTAACAAAAGAGAATTCCGAACAGGAAAATATTAGACATACTTTACCAAACCGGATTTGTAATAGTCTACGTTTTGGAACGGCATCCCTACAAAGACACAGAATATCCGGGTAAACGGAAATATATATATGGGCTGAAAAGAACCGAAAAAACAACAAAGCAAACCAACACCGGCGAGAAATAAAATTGGCTTTAAGCAGTACGATCAATCAAACTTCTGTTTCAGCGAAGTCTTTAACTTCGTCGCAGCGGGCATTCATCTTCAGAATGAACTTTAAATAAAACTTAATGCAAGCTTTGATAATATTAAGACCCTTAGACGATTTAAAGAAGAAAGAAAACATAGATGATAAGTGGATTGTAATAACGACAATATAAAAAGTAAAATGATAGTGATTTATACCAATGCAATTTTTTTTTAGAATTGGATCTTATAACATACATCTTTGCGTTGTATACCATCTATTTTGAATCCATTAATTCATGAGAATTCCAGCTTTAATACCATACAATGAATCAAGAATTATCTGTAAGAATTATTTTGGAAAGTCCGCCCACAGGAGTAGACTTTGGAATTCAAAAAGGTAGTGGAAATAAATATGAAACAATCTTAAAGCAAAGATCAAGTGAGAATGATATAATCTTTGAGTTTACAATTTCAGTGAAGGATGGCAAAACCTCTTCGTATAATTTTACAGGCCCTTATGTTCAAGGACCAATTACCGGACGCTTCATTTATGTTGACATCGGAACTGCTGCAGGGCAAGTTAATTCGGAGTGGACACGGCGATTGAAAATTCCTTTAAGAGATATTTCATCCGAAACGGTTAAGCAAATACTTGCTAATTCTTCTTTCATTCTGGAAACTAAAGTTCCAGGATCAGGCAAAGACGGAAGTCCAAATTGCGCTACTGTAAAACCTTTCTCTGGCTGGCATTTAATTCCACGTTAATAAAGAAAACAGTATACAACATGCATTGCCAAAGGTCAGGGTTGGATGATGTACCAACCGACAAACTAAAAGATTATGTACTGTTTTTCCCCATACGCTGAAAAATGTAGAATGAGAAAGTGCAAAGTTGGCCAATCGGGACATTGAAGAAGTTTTAGAACTCAGGCAATCCCGCAATGGCGGGAGTAAAGATATTTTTATTGGCAGTCCGGGTTTAATAGTAGCCTTAACGAAACTTAATTTAATAAACGAATATCAGCTTTTTTTTCATCCTGTTTTAGCAGGAAACGGGTTGCCGTTATTTAAAATCATAAATGAAAAGATTATTCTTAAACTTGTAAAGACAAAAACCTTTGGTTTTGGGGCGATAATTCTTTACTATGAGCCGGCTAAAAAATGACTGCTCTATAGTTTTCACCTCCCGTCCCAGGCTCGGGAGATTACCGCAAATCCTGACACTTCTTTCAGCTTCAACCAATCCTCCCAATTGCCCAGGCTTTTTATTTTGCTGTCGAAGACATCTTTTCGGTTCTCATCTCTTGCATCGCTAATTTTATAAATTAACCCCGTG
>JBDSAQ010000394.1:0-5260 GCA_039922095.1 Ginsengibacter sp.
AACTAAAACTCAAACAAACACAATATGAAATACTGCAAATACTTAGCATATCATTGTTGTGTAAAACACCTTTACTTGAATTATTTTCGAATGCTTATCCGCAATATGTCAAAGAACAATATACTAACCAGTTGAACCTGTTTAGTTTATAACAAGACGGTAGTGGTTGTAAATTGTAAGTTGGATCAATATCCGTATTTATCCTTCCATCTTTCTTTTAAAAATTTTCTCATTTCATCTTCTCTTGCATTTTTACCTGGCTCGTAAAATGTTGAGTTTTTTATTTCATCGGGTAAAAACTCCTGAAGAATAAAATTTTTATCAAAGCTGTGAGCATACTTATAATTCTTTCCGTAATCAAGATTTTTCATGAGCCTTGTCGGAGCATTTCGTATATGCAATGGAACTGGTAAATCTCCATGTTGTTTAACGGCATTTAATGCCTCGCCGATGGCAGTTGTTGCAGAATTACTTTTTGGGCTTGATGCAAGATAAATTACACATTGGGAAAGAATAAGACTGGACTCAGGATAGCCAATCATGTTAACTGCCTGAAAAGTATTTGTAGCAAGCAAAAGCGCATTGGGATTAGCATTACCAATATCTTCACTGGCCAATATTAGCAGCCGGCGGGCAATAAACTTTACATCTTCGCCACCTTCTATCATTCTTGCAAGCCAATATACAGCGGCATTGGGATCGCTGCCCCGGATGGATTTTATAAAAGCAGAAATAATATCATAATGCTGCTCACCTTTTTTATCGTACAATGCTGTACGTTGCTGGGCTGCCTGCATTACCAGCTCATCTGTTATAACAATACGCATAGGCCCGGCCGTACTTACCACCAGTTCTAAAAGATTATACAATTTTCTTGCATCTCCTCCTGATAAATTAATGATAGCTTCTGTTTCTTTTAAATTAATTTTTTTACTTTTTAATTCTTCATCAACATTTATAGCATGATGCAGAAGCTGTATAAGCTTTTCCTCAGTTAATGGTTTTAATATATACACCTGGCAACGACTAAGCAATGCGCTGTTTACTTCAAAAGAAGGATTTTCTGTAGTAGCCCCAATTAAGGTAATTATTCCTTTTTCAACAGCACCCAGCAGTGCATCCTGCTGGCCCTTATTAAAACGATGAATTTCATCAATGAATAAAATAGATTTTTGCTCCGTTTTTGATTTTTCAATTACTTCTCTTACTTCTTTTACCCCGGCTGAAATAGCGCTTAAGGTATAAAAAGGAACCTGCATTGTATTTGCAATAATGTTGGCAATAGTTGTTTTACCAACGCCCGGCGGACCCCATAAAATAATTGAGGGGATTTTTTGATTTTCTATAGCAGTTCGTAAAATACTTCCTTTACCGGTCAGGTGTTCCTGCCCGATTAAATCATCCGGCTTTTGCGGACGCATGCGCTCTGCTAAAGGAATTGCTGACGAATACATTTAATATTGAAGTTAAATTATTTGACTGATTCTGCTTTTGAAAGGAAAGGTAAAATTTCTTCTATCATAACTGGCTGCTGTTTATCATTCAACTCTAACACTACACAATATCCATCAGCGCCGCCGGCCTGCAATAATGCATTCACTAACTTTTTCTGATTGCTTTCAATTCTTTTTCCATTCCATATTTCTTTGGTGCTTAAACAGCCTTGTGAGGGAGTATGCGGATAATAAATCTGACTTTTATAATATTCAGCATCTATGGTTGTGCCGTGAGCAATTATCTCTGTACGGCCTGCAAGCCCTGCATAAAAAGAATTATAAAGAGGTGAATATTGACGAAGGTGCTGAGGTATTAAACCAGCATATAGCTCAATGCTCCAGATACTATCCTGTATGGTACTATCAATAAATTGCCGGGGGCTCATTTCAACCGGAAGTGATAACTGAATATTTGGGCTTGGGCCAATAAAGTTGCTCTTTGAAACACTAAAGCCATGCATTTTAAAAATCCCTTCAGGAGTGTTACCATTAGTAAGGTAGCCCGGAAGATTTGCAATGCTTCTTGCCAGTTGAGGTACATTGAAAATATTATTGGCAGAATCTCTTATAAATTTTCCTTCTTTATTTCTTACAATCACCAGCCCAGGGTAATCCCGGTTTTTCCGCTGAAAACTATACATTACAATTTGCCCCGGCAAAAAATTTCTATCTAAAAGATTAATAAATGATTTGTGTGTGATTAAAGGTGCTGAAGAAAATTTAATGGAAAGAATATGATCGTTTAACATTGCAATTATAGGATCATCCGGAGTAAAAGCAAATTTCTTTATTATGGTTTCATCAAGGCTGTCAAGTGTGGCACTGTCGTTTTTTTGCCACAAAATATATTCTGCACACATAGCAAATATCTTAGTGTTAACTGTATGCTGCAGCAACGCTGATATCTGTATAATATAATTGCCCGGATAGTTTGTATAAATCAGCTCCAGCAATGCTCTTTGAAACTGGACAGTTCTAAGCTGTATAGAATTAACTGCATAATTTATCCGGCTATCAACCCAATCGTTTTTATGAAGAAGCAGTTCTAATGCATCAAATGCTTCCTCCCAATTCTGTTCTGTAGAATCATTAAGGGGCCTGGACAGGTTTTTATTTATTGAAAACTCAATTAGATTGCGATAGAGTTTTGCACGGCTTGCAGCAGTTGTATAAGGTGCATATAAATAATCCTGTGCTATTGTTTTATTATAAAAAAATATGCCCAGAAATAATAATAAAAATATTTTTAAAGAGGAGTAGTGCATTATAATTTAAAAGCCTTTTGATAGCAAAATTTTAGTTGCTAATGTACGTTGGCTTTTAAAAATGCATCTATTTTATTAAAGGCATCCAGGTAAGTGGCATTATCCCAATCTCCATGCCCGCCAGAAGGATAATACACATATTGGTTGGTAATGCCTGCTGCAGTAAGTTTATCTTGCGGTTGTTGACTTGTATAAATTTCATACCTGTATACCGCAATAATTATACTGCTTTAGAACGATTAACATAGTGTGTATGTTTGATTAGATAGTGGTGGTTTTTTCACAAACTCCCCTTGTATGGATTTTACTGTAGCTTACAACTGATAACAATCTTGACCAATAGTGAACTAACGACAATACTAAATAGAATAAACAAAACCACAAATGATAAAAAGCAAAGTATTCTTCCTAATAGTATCTATTATCTTTTACAGCATTGCCTCATTCGGACAAACAAACCCTCCCCCAATGGCAATGCCACAAGACAGCACGGTTATTCTAGTTGACAAAATAATTGAGGTTACGAATCACGAAAGATATTTTGTTGACTACTGCACAAAAAAAATAGAAAAATATGCTCTGGAAAATAATTGGACCCCGGAAAAGGAATCCCGGATTTTATTGAGCATAAAATTTAAATATTACAATTCAACAATATACAATTCATATGCTTTTTATTCAGTTGACCAACTTAAAATACTGCTGAACGCATTGACTTTAATAAACAATAACACCAAAAGCCATTTAACAATGGTCTTAACAAATTCAATGATGCAAAGTAATTTAGACTTGTTTATTGAAGGCGTTATTGAAGGAAAGTATGTAACATCAAAATAGAAAAAATGCCCACAGTCGGGTAAGCAAGAGGATTTCACTTCCTGCTCCCCAGGGAAGTGCAGCAGCAAGAAAACTTGCTATAATAATCCGGACGATGATTATAAAACGGTTTTCCTATAAACCATCAACAGAATATCTATTTCCTGATCAGAAACACAAGATGAAGCTTGTAGCCAGGCTCAAAACAATATTGCAATTTGAACTAAAACCTAAAGACGTTTTGGATTTGTAATTACTTATAATGGTTGCAATAAAAACTTTAGACAGAATTAATTAAAGTTGTGCACCGGCTAAAACAAATGATTTCAAAAATTCTTTTGCATAAGGGGAAACCCAAATATCCCCATTTCCGAGTGGATATGGGGCACTTAGCATATCACTGTTTGCCATAATTATAAAAGACAGTTTTTTTTCAGGAACTCTTATAATGAGAGACGACATACCTATCCAATATCCATAATGCCAGGAAAATTTTATTCCTTCTTTTTCCTGTATAAACCACCCTAATCCATATGGAAGTGTTTTACCATCATTGGAAATCATTGGAGAAAATACTTTTGCTTTTAAATCATCTGGCAATAATAAGTTACCATCAAAAGCTGAAGCATATTTCAACATATCATCTATATTAGAAATCAAACCAGCGGCAGTACTGAAGTTTTTAGGATAATCAACCATTTGAGTGCCATTAGAATTATATCCCTGAGCCGTATTCTGTTTTAAGCGTGTTGGATCAAGCCCATCCGCTATGCTTAAACTCATGTCACTGGGGGCTGTGTTTTGTAAGCCAAGTGGTTGTATTATTCTGTCATTGGCGAGCTTATCGAAAGTTTCAGCGGTAGCAGATTGAATAACTTTTGACAGTAAGGAATACCGGTCACCATTATATTTATAATTACTGCCGGGCACTCCTTCTGATGTATGAGTTAACAGGTGAATTACACGAACAGTGTCTCTTTCACTAAGATTAATTCCATAATTAGCAACCGGGGCATTAAGCTTTATTTTATTTTCCTTTACAAGTTGTATAATTACAGTTGAAGCAAAAGTTTTGGTAAGAGAAGCAAGATGAAATATAGTTGAATTAGTAACTGGTATATTTTTTTGAATATCGGCGTAGCCATAATTTTTAATCCAAACTACCTGCCCATCTTTAATAATACCAGCAACCAAACCTGGGATCTTTGACTCCTTTCTAAGATTATCCAGCCTTGTTTCAAAATCTACAATACTAACAGCAGAAACAGGGTCGGGAATTGATCCCTTTTTGCATGATGTAAATCCTGTTTGCAGCACTATACTAACTATTATTATAAAAATGTTTTTTGAAATATAAATTTGTGGCATAACAAATTTTTTAGCAGACAGAAAATTATTCTTTAAATCTAATCTTATTAGCGGGATAAGGAGCGACAGTGCTATTGGGATTTGGTAAAATTAACAAATACCCTAAGAATTATTTAGGCGTTTGTTTACTACAAAATAAAAAGACAAGGATGATGGCGACTATGAAAAAATCGTAACTTATATTTCTGTGGGCACTGGCTTATCATTAACATTTATTGGATATAAAATGAAGAAGATCTTATTATTATTAACCCTTTTTTATCTCTTCACTTCTTTTGCTAAAAAAGAAATTTCATGGGTGGCTATTGGGGATTC
>JBDSAQ010000395.1:0-6455 GCA_039922095.1 Ginsengibacter sp.
TCATTAGCGTCCTAAAGATAAAAACAATAGTTCTTTGAAAATATTGATATTAAAGCGTTTCAGGGGATTTTAGTATTCAAACGATTTCAATTTATCCGAAAGTAAATTGGATGGATGAATACAGGTAAATATGTTTTTGCGCAAGTGTTATCCTTCATAGATCCAAATGACTTTAAAAAATGTGTAGACAGATACAAGGGTAATTATAAGATAAAAGAGTTTAGTTGCTGGCATCAGCTTTTATGTATGATGTTTGGGCAATTATCCAACCGTGAAAGCCTGAGCGATTTGATTCTTTGCCTACAGACACAAAAAAGCAAATGGTATCATTTAGGTATTGGCTGCAGTATATCAAAATCGAATTTGGCGTATGCCAATGAAAAAAGAGACTGGCAAATATTTGCTGATTTCGCTTACGTGCTTATTGCAGAGGCCCGCAAAAATATCTTGCCTAACGATGCACTTTCAGGTTTTGAAAACAATTCCATTTATGCCATAGATACAACCACCATTGATTTATGTTTAGAAGTATTTTGGTGGGCAAAATTCAGAAAGCATAAAGCTGCCGTTAAGCTGCATACGATGTTAGATATCAAAACAGAAATTCCTTGTTACATCTATATTACAGACGGAAAAGTGCATGAGGTAAATGTTTTAGATACCATTGAATTTGAATCTAATGGTTTCTATGTCATGGATAGAGGCTTTGTAGATTACAAGCGATTATTCGCCATTGATGAACAGGAAGCCTATTTTATTACAAGAGCAAAAACAAATATGAAATGCAGAAGAATTTATTCGGCTAAAGCAGATAAAGCAACAGGCGTGCTATACGATCAAACAATTCAACTTGTAAACTTTTATGTTTCCAAACAATATCCTAAAAAATTGCGGAGAGTGAAATATTTTGACCGGGAAACAAATAAAAAATTTGTTTTTCTGACCAATAATTTCGACATAACCGCATTGCAGGTAGCGCTGCTTTACAAATACAGATGGAAAATAGAGCTGTTCTTTAAATGGATAAAACAACATCTGAAAGTAAAGTCATTTTGGGGACATTCAGAAAATGCAGTAAAGGTGCAGGTGTATGTTGCTATAATTACTTTTGTATTGGTAGCATTAATAAAACAAAAACTGAAAACACCACTAACACAATACCAAATATTACAGATTTTGAGCTTGACACTTCTCAATAAAACTCCCTTGAATCAACTGTTTGAGGATGCTTTAATACAATATGTCAAAGAACCAGAATATAATCAACTGAAAATGTTCTAACTATGTTAGGACGCTAATGATAGCTCATAACTCATAACTCATCATTCATCACTCAATAATTAGTTGATGCCCACCATTCTGGCAATAGAATCTTCCTGTGATGATACAGCTGCTGCTATTTGCAGAGATGGTAAAATATTGAGTAATGTAATAGCTAATCAATCTATTCATGAAAAGTATGGAGGTGTTGTTCCGGAACTTGCTTCCAGGGCACATATAAAAAATATTGTTCCTGTTACAGACCAAGCATTGATAATTGCTGGCTGCAGGCTATCTGAGGTTGATGCTTTTGCGTTTACCCAGGCACCCGGGTTAATTGGTTCATTACTGGTAGGGGCACAATTTGCAAAGTCTTTAGCATTGGCATTGGATAAGCCGGTGATTACTGTACATCACATGCAGGCACATGTGCTTGCTAATTTAATTCTTCAGCATAAACCTGATTTTCCATTTATATGTTTAACAGTAAGTGGTGGCCACACTCAAATTGTTTTATGTAAAAGCCCTTTGGAAATGGGTGTTATAGGTTATTCGCTGGATGATGCAGCAGGAGAAGCATTTGATAAAAGCGCAAAGATTTTAGGATTACCTTATCCCGGGGGCCCTTTGATTGATAAGTATGCAAAGAATGGTAACCCTGATAAATTTAAATTTCCTGAGCCAAATATTGAAGGTTTGAATTTTAGTTTTAGCGGATTAAAAACTTCCATTTTATATTTTATACAAGGCGAACAAAAAAAAGATCAGAATTTTATTACAGAAAATCTTAATGATATATGTGCTTCAATTCAATCAAGAATAATTTCTATTTTATTGAACAAATTACAAATGGCTGCCAATCAAACAGGCATTAAAAATATTTGCATTGCCGGAGGAGTAAGTGCCAACACACAGTTGCGAAAAACCTTTGAAAATTTAGGAGAAAAAATGAATTGGAAAACTTTTGTTCCACCATTGGAGTATTGTACAGATAACGCTGCAATGATTGCTATTACTGCATACTATAAATATCTCACCGGGGATTTTGCTGACCTAAGTGTTAGCCCCTCTGCAAGATCAGAATGGTGATACCTCTTAAAGCCCCCTCCCTCATAGGGAGGTTAAATTTTTACGCCTTACATGGCAAATAGGTGTTGAGTATTTTGAGAATCAGCGGGTGGTTCTAATTCATTGGAGCTATATCTCAACGTTCTTTATATGCTATCTATTTATCCGGTATAACAAAAGCACAAAAATTGATAATCCACTTAAAATTGTAGGCAACAATTGACGAGTGTATGATGCAGTTGATATTTTTGTTGTATTAGGTTCTACATACAAAACATCGTTAGGTTGTAAATAATAATAAGGAGAAAGAAAAAAAGTCTTTGAGGTAAGATCAATACGTCGTATCTGTTTTTTACCATTTACTTCCCGAATCAATAGCACATTATCTCTTTTGCCATAAATAGTTAAATCGCCGGCAAGTCCCAATGCCTCAAGTAAAGAAATTTTTTCGCTTGGAGCGCTAACTACAGCCGGATGTAAAACCTCCCCCAGTACAGTTACCTTAAAATTTAAATTACGTATATTAACAATAGGGTCAAGAAGAAGTTTTTTCTCAAGAATATTGTTTGTAATAATTTCTTTTAATTGTTTTTTAGTAAGTCCTGCAGCCTTTACATTGCCCAGAATTGGCAATTGTATGTTACCATCAGAACTAACCAGATACCCCGAGGATTGTGCTGAAGTAGAGCCTAAGTAGGGTACACCATTAAAATTATTTATGCTATTAAATATAGCTGAGGCTTCGGGATTAAGACTACTTATAGATATACTAAGTATATCATTGTTTTGTATTACAATTTCTGTAGCATCTAATCTTGATATAAAACTCGTGTCCATTATATTATCAAAATATGTAATTCCCTTAGTGCTGGTACATGAGGATACACACAATAAAATGAGGAGGCTACACAATACAAGAGTGAAAAAAGATTTCATTAAGTCAATTTTGGGGGCGAAATTAATACAATTTTTTTACAACACAGTCATATACATTAAAGTAAATTAATTTATGATTATTACTCTAAACTATACCTGCATATCAAACCTGAATCTATAACGAAAACTTCATCAAAAAATTGCTAATTGTTCAGTATCACTGTTGGTTCTTCATTGAATAAACTGATATCGTGACCTATTAAGTGAAGTTTTAAAATCAATTTTTTATTCTTAAAAAGACCGCCATCCTGTTATGCCTAAAAAAAAGCTAATGAAAGATATGCTCTGGATAAAGAAATAACCGGTTAGTACCGATTTAAGTAATAGAGGATGCGTATCATCCATCAGTAAAAATGATGAGCAAATTCCTACTTTGTAATTGTTTGCGGGTATAGTTCACGAATGATGCAGATGAAAAATATTATGCCTGTTCATGGTTATTAAGAAAACTTCTGGATGATAGGAGAAGAACACCGGAGGATTTAAATACTTTTCTTATAAATCTATATTAAGTAATTTATGCTTCATCGCATACATTATAAGCCCTGCAGTGCTTTTAGAACCAGTTTTAGTTTTTAATTTGTCTCTTATAGCTTCAACAGTCCGGGGACTTAACTCAACTGCCTGGGCAATTTCCCTGGTGCTTTTTTCTTCGCACATTAATTTAAGTACAGTAATTTCTTTATCATTTAGCCTGACGTCTTCTGTAATTAACTTTTCAGGTAATACATGAGTTTTTTGTCGTAAATTATTTAAAAGAGCTTTATTAGTGAGTGAATTAAAATAATATTCCTGCTCGTAACATGTTTTTATCGCTTCATAAATAATTTCAGAATCCGATGTTTTAGTTAAATAACTATTAGCCCCAAGTTCCATTAACTTAGTAATCATACTATGGTCATCCATCATAGTTAACATGATAACTTTAATATCAGGGTATAATTTTTTTATTTCGGTAAGGGTAGCAATACCATCCATTATAGGCATTTGAATGTCTAATAAAATAACATGAGGTTTGATAGATTTTAATAATGCCAACAAGTGGGAGCCATTATCTGCTTCAGCAACTACTTTTATGTCCTTCCTGGATAGTAATGCTGTTTTAACACCCGCCCTATATAAAACATGATCATCGGCAATTATAATATTTATAGTATGGCCGTTATCTAAATTTTCAAGCATGTTGAGATTTTTATTTTTTATAAAAATTGGATTTAATAATATGTAAAACTGACTTTATTATTCAGTATTCCTTACAGGGTTAATACGGAATATATAACATGGTATATTTACTTAGGGTTAAAGATTTTTAATAATGTAAAGCAATAAACTTTCTGTTAATCTATTAGTTTATTTCGCATGCCGTACATAATTAAACCGGCAATAGTTTTAGCAGAAACCTTGCTCTTCATATTTTGGCGAATAGTTTCAATAGTTCGGGGACTAAGAAAAATTATTTTAGAGATTTCCTCTGTGGTTTTATCCTCTGCCAATAATTGCAAAATTTTAATTTCTTTCTCATTAAAACTTATAGGAAGTGCATTTCCATAATGCTGCCTTATGTTTCTTTTTTGCATTAACTTGCCCATTACTGCATTATTCACTAAAGAATTAAAGTAAAAATCATCATTCATGCAGGTTAAGATGGCTTCATATATCTCCTCAGGATCAGTTGTTTTAGTTAGATAAGCATTAGCCCCCATTTCCATCATCTTACTTATCATTTGATGATCATCATACATGGTGAGAACAATAATTTTTATATCCTCATATTCTTTCCTGAGCATTTCAATGGCATTAATTCCATCTACTTCAGGCATTCGTATATCCATTAATAAAACATCCGGTTTTTTTATGGCTATTTTATGCATTAAATCTTTACCATCTTCGGCTTCCCATAGCATGTTTAAATTTGATTTACCTGACAAAGCCATTTTGATACCATCTCTAAAAATCTGATGGTCATCAGCAATCGCAATTTTAATCATGTAATCAACAGACATAGGATATTACTTGTTTTTTAAGAGTTATAATAGTAGTTTATTCTACTACTAACGTAATTTACGCAGTTGTATTTTACATCTACTATATTATTTATAATTTTTTTGTTAGATAAGATTTTTACAAAATAAAAAAGATAAAATATTATAGTAAATATACTGCTTGTTATTAGTTTTTTGGCTTTTTAATAATCAGGAAGTAGTTTTTTATCACTATTAAATATCTCTAAAATCAACTTTACATTTCTTATTAAAAACTTTTAAATATATATTTCATTAAGGCTGCTCTTTTTTGTTTTTAACTTTTATACATCGTATAAATACACTCGTAGTTTTACTACTATTTCAATAGTATTTTTACTATTTTCCCATAGTATATTTACCCTAATTTTATTTTTTTTTAATGGTATTATCCTCTCAAATTAAGGCTGGTAAAGAATTTGAACCGAGCCAGCCATATTACTGTTTATAAGCCTGTTGTTTAAGCTTTTTAATTATTTGAAGTTGCATCTCTAATAACTCTTCAAACATTTCAAAAACTACAAAAAATTTAAAGCTATGACACAGATTACAAAAACACAAACAACAAACCTTGCAGAAGTAGGCGAAAACATTGGCTTATCAGAAGGCAGACAACTGGTGAAATCTTTTAAACAAGCTAACCCAAATGCTACATCAGGTTACTACATTGGGAGAAACATTCTTGACCAGGTTTTAGCACAACCAGGTTGTGTAGGAATTAACTTTCGTAAATGCCTTACCGAAACCAACGAAGAACATTTAGTTTACACAGGGGTTAATGCTCAAGGGAAAGATATTCTTGAATTTACCGTTGTAACTAATGCTGGTGAGCTGGTAAAAAAAGAAGGTATTGTTGCAGATAAAAGTTGGATTGAAAGAGATTTAGCTGATGATGCTATTCACACAATTTTTGATATTTAATTTTAATTTCTGTTTATCTGTTTTATATTTGGTTAAAATCAACCAGCTATAATTGATATTCTTCACAATATTTCTCTCTTTTCTACTTTATTACCTTTAGTTTTCTATTTTATATTTCAAAGAAATAATAAGATAAAAGAACTAAAGGTAATTTTTTTTTATTTGACGTACTTTTTTTTGAATGATCTTTTTACATGGTACCTTTTTACAGTAGCAAAAATTAATGCATACGTCGTTTATGATATTTTC
>JBDSAQ010000396.1:0-13730 GCA_039922095.1 Ginsengibacter sp.
CGAAAACAGGATTCTTTGATAAGATAACAAAAGCCATTGTAGGTAAGAGTGTGGTTGATGAAGAAGTATTGGATAATCTTGAAAATGCGTTGGTAAGTGCCGATGTGGGTATTGATACAACTATTAAAATAATAAAACGAATTGAAGAAAGAGTTTCCCGTGATAAATATATAAATACCACAGACCTTAATAATATTTTAAAATCGGAAATTGAATCTATTTTATTGCAAACCCCGGAACAAACAACTTATGAAAATTATGATTTGCCGTTAAGTGACAAACCTCATGTTATTTTAGTGGTAGGAGTTAACGGGGTAGGTAAAACAACCACTATTGGAAAATTGGCTCATAATTTTTCATTAGCCGGTAAATCGGTTTTATTGGGGGCCGCGGATACCTTTAGGGCTGCAGCCGTAGATCAGCTAACTATATGGAGCCAAAGAGCAAATGTGCCAATTGTAAAGCACGGGATGGGCGCTGATCCGAGTGCTGTAGCTTTTGATACCGTACAAAGCGGTATAGCAAAAAATGTTGATGTAATATTAATAGATACTGCGGGTCGCTTGCACAATAAGGCTCACCTGATGGAAGAGCTAAGCAAAATAAAAAGAAGTATAAATAAAATATTGCCCGGCGCACCTCATGAAGTAATGCTTGTGCTGGATGGGAGTACTGGCCAGAATGCACTGGAGCAGGCAAAGCAATTTACTGCAGTAACAGAAGTAACTTCATTAACCATTACCAAGCTTGATGGAACCGCAAAGGGTGGGGTAGTACTGGCTATAGCTGATCAATTTAAAATTCCTGTAAAGTTTATTGGCGTGGGAGAAAAAGTAACTGATCTACTGGTATTTAATAAAAAAGATTTTGTAGATACTATATTTGATTTAGAAAATTAAAAACAAATTTTTATCCTGATCTCCTAAATCAACTGTTTCAGCAATAAAAGATGTTCTATTAAATTCTTATGTTTCCAAAGCCATGCCCTGCATCTCCAATCATACATGCAATTTCATAATAAAAAAAGCTTCTGCATTTTATTACAGAAGCTTAATTCAAAAACTAATAACACAATCTTAGCGGATTTCTGATAATCTCAATTACCAGAACACCGAATTCGTTTAGTAAATTTTTTTGTTTCTCACATGGTTAGTTTTTGGTGAAATAATTTTTCATGGATATTCTCTGTTAATACATAGCTGGATTAGGCATCATCGTAATTAACAGATAGTTTTCATTGGATTTGGATTCGGATTTTAAAACGAGACATAAAAAAAATTAGAAGTTGACTGATACTAAATTAATTTGGTTTTAGAAACATGGATATTTGTTTTTCAATTGGATATTTTGGATATTAATGATTAATGTTCGATCAACATCAACCAACTTCTGAGAACAAAGATAGAATATGCACAAGCCTGAACCAGAGCATTACTGCTCTATTATTTGCAAAGAGGTTTTACTCTATAAAACGTGAATACGAAAACCAGCGTAAGTAAAAATGCCATAATTAACAGGTATTTACACGAAGTATTTAGTGATGCGATTAGCTGGCTTCTTAAAAAGATTACAGCTTAAGGAAACAACTTATGTTAAGTAGCAGATAACTATATATTATTTAGCGAGGCTTTGAATTATATCGTACTTGGTAACGATATGAAAAATGCCACTTTCATCTTTACTCAATACAGCCCCATTTTCTTTTGTAATTAAATTGCTTAGGTGCTCCACACGGGTATCAAAAGCAACGACAGGGTAGGGCTTCTCCATAACAGATTCAATTAACTGACTTTTTATTTCAGGGTTGGAGATTATTTTGTTAAACAAACCACCTTCGCTCAACGAACCCACAATCCCTTCCCCGTTCATTACCGGGATATTTTCGATCTCATACTTTTTCATTAATTCTATGGCTTCGGCAACTGTTTGGTCAGGAGTAATAGTAACCAGGCGTTTAGTTCCGCGGCCGCTAACAAAATCTTTAAAAGTTTTTACATCCAAAAAACCTCTTTCCATCATCCATTGATCATTATATACTTTTGCTACATACCTGCTTCCATGGTCACAAAACACTACTACTACTACATCATCTTTTTTTAATTCATTTTTTAATTGCAGCAATCCTTGTATTGCACTACCTGCACTATAGCCTACAAATATTCCTTCCTCCCTTGAAATTCGCCTGGCCATTAATGCGCCATCTTTATCAGTAACTAATTCAAATTTGTCAATAAGACTCATATCATAATTAGCAGGTACAAAATCTTCACCAATGCCTTCTGTAATGTATGGATGAACTTCATTCATATCAAGTTCACCTGTATCATGAAATTTCTTTAATAAAGAGCCATATACATCAATAGCCCAGATCTTAATCCCAGGCTTTTTTTCCTTTAAATATTTTGCTACCCCGGTAATAGTTCCACCAGTACCTGTTGCTACAACAAAATGAGTTATTTTACCCTCTGTTTGCTCCCATATCTCAGGTCCGGTAGTTTCATAATGAGCCTGGCGGTTTGCAAGGTTATCATATTGATTCATATGAAAAGAGTTAGGAACTTCTTTGGAAAGCCTTGCTGAAACGGAGTAATAACTGCGTGGATCATCCGGATCTACATTGGTTGGACAAACAATAACTTCGGCACCTACAGCCTTTAAAATGTCACTTTTTTCTTTAGATTGTTTATCAGTAGTGGCGAAAATACATTTGTAACCTTTAACGCAGGCAGCAAGCGCCAAACCCATACCAGTATTGCCTGATGTGCCTTCAATAATAGTTCCGCCAGGTTTCAATTTACCTTCCTGCTCTGCTGTTTCAATCATCTTTAAGGCCATCCGGTCTTTGATCGAATTACCAGGATTAAAATATTCAACTTTTGCTAAAACTGTGCACGGCAAATCTTTTGTTACCTTATTTAATTTGATTAAAGGCGTATTACCAATGGTTTCCAGAATGCTGTTAAGCCACATAAAATGTATTTGTGGTAAAGATAAATAAAACGGGTAACCTCACCCAACCCTCTCCAAAGGAGAAGGCTAAGAAAAGTCCTTCTTCGGGGGATGTAGGGCCGTTTAATTTTTCAAAACTTCCAGTGCTTTTTTTACAATAGTATCCTCGGTATTACTTACCTCAAACAAACCTTCATTTCTCCAGATTTGCCGGGCAGTTAATATTTTAAATTGTTTAGTGAGTGTAGTTTTTTCTTTTGGCCCAAGTGATTTTAAATTTACAGAATCTTTTATCGCATAGTTGTTAAGGTTATTCCATGTAGCTGTATCTATTGTATAATTCTTTTCAAAATCCCGGGGAGATTTATATAAAGCAAATTTATTTTTATTGGCGAGGTAATTTTTATAAACAAAATCATTTATAGTTCCTTTAATTAATGCTTTATTTATTTCAGCATTATATTTAAGAGTATCAATGGCAACAAAAACATCGGGTGTAATGCCTCCTCCGCTATATACTGTTTTACCGCTTTTGGTTTTATAGGGTATTCCATTTATATGCTTTATAGAATCTGCAAACATTTCTTCGCCATGATGGGATCTGTTACTGAGTTCATCTTTATAAGCCTGCGCCCCGCCAGCGTAAGATTTTTGAATGCTTCTGCCAAGGGGTGTATAGTAACGGGCAACAGTGAGCCTTACTCCGGAGCCATCGCTAAGCTCATATTGTTCCTGAACAAGGCCTTTACCAAAAGTTCTTCTTCCTATAATAGTGGCCCTGTCCCAATCCTGTAATGCGCCTATTAATACTTCACTTGCTGAGGCTGAACCATCATTAGCCAATACAACTAATTTACCTTTTTCAAATATACCCTCCCTTTTACTGCGGTATTCTCTTTTTTGAGAATGTTGGCCTTCAGTATAAGTAATTAGTTTATCATCGCTTAAAAATTCATCGGCAATATCTGTGGCTTCGGTTAAAATTCCTCCACCATTATCTCTTAAATCCAGGATCATATTTTGCATTCCTGCCTTCTTTAATTTTTCAGTAGCCTCCATAAATTCTTTATAAGTGGTTTCAGAAAATTTATTCAGCCTTATATACGCTGTTTCATTAGTTATCATGTATGCCGCATCAAGGCTATGCAATGGTATCATCCCACGTTTTATTGCAACTGTTTTTACCTGGTTATTTCTAAGAATCGTAATCTCTACTTTGCTTCCGCCTGTTCCTCTTAAAAATTTTTTTATTCTTTCTGTGCCTATGTGCACACCTGCAATAATTGAATCACCAGCTTGTAAAATTTTATCTCCAACCTGTAAACCTGCTTTATCTGATGGACCATTTTTTAATACATTTAATATATTAATAGTATCATCCAATAGTTTATACTCTATGCCTATACCATAAAATTCCCCCGCTAAATCTTCCTTTGTTTCCTGTAATTCAGAGGCAGGTAAAAAAACAGAATGCGGATCAAGCTGGTTTAAAATACTTTCAATTGCTTTATCAGTCAGTGAATCAACCGGCACATTATCTACATATTTTGTTTCTATTAAATTTATTACCTCATTAACCGGCTTTCTTTTTTCAATATAAAAAAAACCTCTGCCTGGCATATTTTCTTTAATTCTATAACCAATGAACATTCCTGCTATCATAACAATACTAAAGAGCAAGGGAAGCCAGATCTGTAATTTTTTGTTCTGCATATGTATCTTTAATTAAACTAATTTTATTTGCAAATTTCAATAAATAACGTGAGATTAATATGCCGCCTGTAAAATTGATAGCAGATAGTGGTTCTACCAAAACAGGCTGGTGCCTTATTAATGGGTATAGAAAAAAGATTTTTTCAACACAAGGCATGAGCCCGTATTTTTTAAACAGTGAACAAATTCAGCATATTCTTATTAAGGAATTAAAACCTCATGTAAGAAAAATAACAGTTGATGAGATCTTTTATTATGGAACAGGATGCAGTAATCCGCAAAATGCAAAACTGGTAAAAAAGGCAATTAAGAATGTTTTTCCTGATGCTAATATACAAGTTGATCATGATCTTATGGCTGCTGCAAAAGCGTTATGCGGTAATACAAAAGGGATCGCATGTATACTGGGAACAGGATCGAATTCCTGTTATTACAATGGGAAAAAAATAACAAAAAATAGTCCGGGCCTTGGGTACATATTAGGTGATGAAGGCAGTGGGGCGTATCTTGGCAAAAAGGTAATTCAACATTACCTGTATGATATTTTTGATGATGATCTGAGATCAAGATTTGATGCAAAGTTTGTAACTAATAACATGGAAATATTAAATTCCGTTTATAAAGATCCTTTGCCTAACCGGTATATGGCTTCGTTCGCAATTTTTTTAGCTGAAAACCGCGGCCATTATATGGTTGAAAATATTATTGAAGATGGGCTTAATGATTTCTTTTTTAATCATGTAAACAGGTATCGAGAAAGCAGTACACTACCTGTTCACTTTGTTGGCAGTATAGCTTTTGGCTTTAAAGATGTGCTTGAAAATCTTTGTGATACCTACCAGTTAAAATTAGGTAAGGTATTAAAAGATTCTTTGGAAGGTTTGATAGAGTACCATAAGGATTAGTTGAAAGTATATCTTTGTGATATACCCTCATTAAATGAAAAATTTATATTTAATTATATGACAATGTTCCCAAGGAATCAGAAGCCGCCATTACAAACTAAAACACCACAGAAAAAGTTTTAAAAAATTTGCTTCAAAAGAAAACTTTTTGCCTAAAAGTTCAATGGAAATTTTGCGTGAGTTAGAACAGTTATTTGATTAATAATACCCACGCGAAAAAAATATGATACCTGGGTAGCAGACTTAATCACGAATCGGTAAATCAGCTTGATACAAACCTTAAAATAATTTAGATTTAGAACCATCAATGTAAATGTCATTTGAAAGAATAACAGAACGTTCATCCCATTACAGGCATTTAGAAAAAATGTCTATTGCAGATATTCTCACCAACATTAATAAAGAAGATACCCTTGTTCCCCTGGCAATAAAAAAAGCCATACCTCAAATTGAGGCATTGGTATTTACCGTAGCTGATAAAATAACAATGGGTGGCAGACTTTTTTATATAGGTGCTGGTACCAGTGGAAGGCTGGGTATTTTAGATGCAAGTGAGTGCCCGCCAACCTATGGAGTGCCACGTGATTTAGTGATTGGTATTATTGCGGGAGGCAATAAAGCTATTACTGAAGCAGTGGAATTTGCTGAAGATGATAAAGAGCAGGGGTGGAGAGATTTGCAGGAACATTCTGTTAACAAAAAAGATATTGTAATTGGAATTGCAGCAAGCGGAACTACACCATATGTTATAGGTGCCTTGCAAAAATGTACTAAAAATGGTATCACTACCGGCAGCATTTCATGCAACCCTGATTCTCCTCTCAGCCATGTTGCAGAGTTCCCTGTTGAAGTGATTACAGGTCCTGAATTTGTTACCGGCAGTACAAGAATGAAAAGCGGCACTGCACAAAAGCTTGTATTGAATATGATATCAACTTCTGTTATGATTTTGCTCGGGCGGGTAGAAGATAATAAGATGGTGAATATGCAACTGAACAATGAAAAGCTGGTAGATCGTGGTGTACATCTATTAATGGAGAAGCTAAATATGAAAAATTATGAAGCCGCAAAAGTAATGTTACTTAAATACGGAAGCGTAAAAAAAGCAATTGATAGTACAAACACTACTTTTAAAAATATTTCTCTGTAAACAATGTTTCCCTTTAATTAAATATCTTAAATTTATTGGGAAATCACATCTATAACCAATAAAACAATTCCTTATGACCTCAAGATTTTTACTCTGCATTAGTTTTATTTCAATTTCAATTTTTTGTTTCGCTCAAAAAACCAACAAGGCTTACGCTTTCACCGGGCAGTCAAATGGTAATTTTAACTGGAGAGATATCCGGGAAATTGATCTTTCAACCGGCAAAGTATCTAATACAATATTTGAATCCGATAAAAGTAAATTTTCATTGGAAATATCTACAAAGAAGAAATCCGCTTTGAAGAGTGAGGCTGCTTTGCCAACAGAATCGATGGTTGCAGCAGCAGCTTACGACCGGAAGCATAACAAGCTTTTTTTTACACCTATGAAAATTGGCGAGCTTCGCTGGCTTGATCTTTCTTCCAAAACAGATAACCATAAATTTTATACTTTACAGAACCAGCTTTTAAACACAGGAAATTTAACTGAAGAAGCAAATCAAATTACGAGGATGGTAATTGCGTCCGATGGCAACGGTTATGCTATATCCAACAATGCAGATCATTTAATCCGTTTTAGTACTGGTAAAAAAACGGAAATAAATGATTTGGGTAAATTAATTGATGCGCCTGCAAATAAGATATCTATTCATAATAAAACCAGTTGGGGTGGAGATGTAGTAAGCGATGTATATGGTAAACTATATTTGTTTACTGCCACCCAAAATGTGTTTATCATCAATATTGAAAGCAAGGTGGCAACATGGTTAGGGAAAATAAAAAATCTATCTCCAACATTCACCGTAAATGGTGCAGCGGTGGATGAAGATGATAATGTAGTGATCAGCAGCGCTAATACTTTTGAAGGATTTTATAAGGTAAATGTAAAGGAGCTTACTTCTGTAAAAATAGCTACAGAAGGCCAGGTATTTAATGCCTCCGATTTGGCAAATTCAAATTTACTCTATCAAGGCCAGCTTGAAAATGAAGTAGGTACTGCTCAACTAATACAAAAGGAAGTTATTGGAACTAATAATATTTCAGTATATCCCAATCCGGTTATTGGCAACCAGTTTAAAGTAATTTTTAATAATACAAAGGCTGGTAAATATGATATTGCATTAACGGACGTTTCGGGCAGATTGATAATGACTAAACAAGTAAATATCAGGTTTGAAAAGCAGCAGGAAACCGTGCAAATGAAAATGAAACCTGCCGGAGGTTTATACCTAATCAAGATTGCGGGTGCTGGCAAAAAATCAGTTTTTGCAAATAAGATTATTATAAACTAAACAAATTTTTATTTATAATGAAGCCGTTCCAATTAACTGGAGCGGCTTTTTTTTAATAGTTAATGCTTTTTTTAATGTTGGTATGTAAATTATGAGATAATTTATAAGTTTGTGATATAAAATCTCATTAACTAAATTCATTAAGACTGCAGAATATTGAACCATATGATAATTGGCGTTATTTGTATACATCAGAAGATGATGAGCGTTCGCCTTTTTATGGAAGAATTTACAATGAATTTGAATTTACACAAACGGTGTACAATTATTATATACATCCCCAATGGGACGAATTTGGAAGCTCGACATTATACCTTAAAATTTTATTAGTTGATTATTCTTTGCATTATGCAATAATTGAATTGATAGGGGAGTGGAATGATGCTATTGAAAATGATATCATGACCTTAAAGCGGGATGTAATTGATATTCTTTTAAGAGAAGGAATTACAAAGTATATTTTGATAGCTGAAAATGTTTTAAATTTTCATAGCAGTGATGATAGTTATTACGAGGAGTGGTACGAAGATGTAAGTGATGAAGGTGGCTGGATGATCTGTATAAATATGCCTGAACAAACCCAATATGATTTTAAAAGAGCAAGGCTTCAGCATTACATTGAATTAATTAATCTTCCTCATTGGAGAACTATTAAACCTGATTTGTTGTTTGCGCAATTGGATAATATTTTAATGAAGCGATTGAATTTCTAAAGTTCGTGAATGGTAAATGGTGAGTGGTGAATAAAAATATTCTGTAATAGTCCCTATTCGATATCGCTACTCACGCTCACTATTCACCATTCACCATTGATCATTCACCACAAGCTTTCTTTTTAAAAAACCAATATCAAAAGCTGTTTGTCTTTGTTCCTGTTGTAATTTCGCTAAACCCGAAATTAATATTTATCACATCATGACATGGAAACAGTTCTTCACTTCTTCAATCGGCAAAAAATACATAATGGGTTTTACTGGTTTTTTTCTCATTACTTTTTTAATTGTCCATTGCTTTATTAACGGCATGATTATTTTTAGTGACAATGGTGAAACCTTTAATCATTGGGCATCTTTTATGGGAACCAATTGGATAATACGCACAATGGAAATAGGCTTATTTGCCGGGTTAATTTTACACATTGTTCAAGGCCTCGCATTATGGGGGCAAAATCGAAAAGCACGACCAATCCGATACGCTGTGAATAAGCCAGGGTCAAACAGCAAATGGTATAGCCGTAGTATGGGTTTACTGGGCACATTGATCCTTATTTTTCTTATAGTTCATTTATATCATTTCTGGACGCCTTCCCGCTTCGGCGGAATGTTAGGTGTTCATAAGATTGAAGAAGTAACACTGGGTACTTACAATAATCAGCAAGTACATAATTTATATGGAGAAATGCTGAATGTTTTTCAAAATTTAGGGTTAGTTATTGTATACGTGCTGGGCATGATTTCTCTGTCATGGCACCTGTTGCATGGCTTTCAAAGTGCATTTCAAACATTTGGAATCAATCATAAAAAATTTACTCCTGTCATTAAATCCATTGGAGTAATTTATTCTATTGTAATTCCTTTACTGTTTGCATTAATGCCAGTTTCAATTTATTTAAAATGGATCAAATAAGTTAAGAAAAAAATCTGCTGTAAATATTTAACAACCAAGTATGGGCTTAGATGCAAAAATTCCTGAAGGTGATTTGGAAACCAAATGGCGGGATTATAAAAGTCATGTAAAGCTGGTAAACCCCGCCAACAAGCGAAAGCTTGAAGTTATAGTTATAGGCACTGGCCTTGCAGGCGCTTCTGCCGCGGCATCTTTGGGAGAGTTAGGCTATAAAGTAAAAGCATTTTGTTTCCAGGATAGTCCGAGGCGGGCACATAGTATTGCTGCCCAGGGTGGAATAAATGCAGCAAAGAATTATCAAAATGATGGCGACTCAGTTTTCCGTTTATTTTATGATACTATAAAAGGTGGTGATTATCGCTCCAGGGAAGCAAATGTTTATCGTTTGGCTGAAGTAAGTGCCGCTATAATTGATCAATGTGTAGCGCAGGGCGTTCCCTTCGCCAGGGAATATGGTGGCTTATTAAGTAACCGCTCATTTGGGGGAACGCAGGTGCAGCGTACGTTCTATGCTGCCGGACAAACCGGCCAGCAATTATTATTAGGAGCATACAGTGCACTGGAAAGGCAAGTTGCACTTGGAAATGTAAAAATGTATACACGTCATGAAATGCTGGATGTGGTAATAATTGAAGGAAAGGCAAGAGGTATAATAGCAAGAAATTTAATCACAGGAAAATTAGAGCGTCATTTTGGCCACGCTGTATTGCTATGTTCAGGTGGCTATGGTAATGTATTTTATTTAAGCACCAATGCCATGGGCAGCAATGTAACTGCTGCATGGAAGGCACATAAAAAAGGGGCTTATTTTGGTAACCCATGCTTTACCCAAATTCATCCAACTTGTATACCGGTAAGTGGCGATTATCAAAGTAAACTTACTCTCATGAGTGAGAGTCTTCGTAATGATGGGAGAATATGGGTTCCTAAAATGAAGGATGATACCCGTAAAGCGACTGACATACCAGAATCTGAAAGAGATTATTATTTAGAGAGAAGATACCCGGCCTTTGGTAATCTTGTACCCAGAGATGTCGCCTCACGTGCAGCAAAAGAAAGGTGCGATGAAGGCTATGGCGTAGGAACAACAAAGCTTGCTGTGTATCTTGATTTTGCTGATGCAATAAAAAGATATGGAATGATTGAAGTGGGAAAACATAATCTTACAAATACTAATGAAACAGAAATTATAAAACTGGGTAAGCAGGTAGTTGCTGAAAAGTATGGTAATCTTTTTGAAATGTATGAAAAGATCACAGGTGAAAATCCATATGAAGTACCCATGAGAATTTATCCGGCAGTACATTATACAATGGGTGGTTTATGGGTTGATTATGATCTGATGACTACAGTCCCAGGGTTATATGCTTTGGGGGAAGCTAATTTTAGTGATCATGGTGCAAACAGGTTAGGAGCATCTGCCTTAATGCAGGGCCTTGCAGATGGATACTTTGTTATACCCTATACCTTAGGAAACTACCTGGCGGATGAAATAAGAACTTCTTCAATACCAATTACGCATCCTGCATTTGAGGAAACTGAAAATGCAGTGAGGCAAAGAATTGAAACTCTTATGAATATCAAAGGAACTGAATCGGTAGAAAGTTTTCATAAACGCCTTGGAAAAATCATGTGGGATAAATGTGGTATGGCAAGAAATGAAGCAGGATTAACATCAGCTATTGAAGAAATTAAGCTATTAAAAAATGAATTCTGGAGTAATGTAAGAATACCGGGTGAAATAAATGAAATGAATCCTGAACTTGATAAAGCAGGCCGTGTGGCTGATTTTATTGAATTGGGCGAACTCATGTGTTTGGATGCTCTTAACCGGAAAGAGAGTTGTGGCGGTCATTTCAGAGAAGAAATGCAAACAGAAGAAGGCGAAGCTTTAAGAGATGATTCCCGTTATAGCTATGTAGCCGCATGGGAATATACTTCTAATGATGAAGAGTTGCACAAAGAGAAATTGCATTTTGATGTGGTGCATCCAAGCCAGAGGAGTTATAAATGATCTTTTATTATGAATAAACAATTGTTTTTATTCTTTATAAGTATTGTCATCTCTGGAAGATTATGGTCTCAGTCAAATAATATCTCTTCGTTTATTCCTAAAGATTATGATACCCTTGCTGTAGCGAAGGGAGATTTAAATAATGACGGTGTTGAAGATTATATATTGGCATTAAATCACCAAAGTGAGAAGAAAGAAGGTCAAAATGATGATAGTATTCCACCGCGATTATTGATTATTGTGCTGAGAACTGCTAAAGGGTACATTCAAGCTGAAAGATCCTCAAATGCTTTGTTATGTAAGGATTGCGGAGGTGTTTTTGGGGACCCATTTCAGGGAATTGAAATTAAAGAGAATGTTTTGAATATTTATCATTATGGTGGAAGTGCCTGGCGCTGGTCATATACACATAAATTCAGATTTCAGAATAATCATTGGTATTTGATTGGCCAGACCATAAACTCTTATTGGTGTGTAAAACATTGTGATAAGTTAGACGACTTTGCAGGAACAAATAATGAAGATATTAATTTTATTACCGGTCATTATGAAGTAAGAAAAGTATCAGAGAATTGTAAATTACTTATAAACAAAAAAGGAAAAAAGAAGATACAGCCATTGTTGGCTTTAAATAAATTTTCTATTGAACAATAAATTTATGGAACATTATAATATGAATCTCATCCTAAAAGTCTGGCGCCAAAAGAATAGTTCTTCAAAAGGAAATTTTGAAACATACAAAGTAAATAACATCTCTTCGGAAATGTCTTTTTTAGAGATGTTTGATGTACTTAATGAACGGCTTATAAGTGAGGGTAGCGATGCGATCGCATTTGACCATGATTGCCGTGAAGGCATTTGCGGTGCCTGCAGCATGTATGTAAACGGAAGAGCCCACGGCCCATGGGCAAAAAATACGGTTTGCCAGTTGCACATGCGAGCTTTTAAAGATGGAGATACTATAGTGGTAGAACCATGGCGCTCCATTGCTTTCCCGGTAATAAAAGACCTGGTCGTTGATAGAGGAGCTTTTGATAGAATTATACAAGCTGGCGGTTACGTTTCAGTAAACACAGGTAATGCGATTGACGCAAATGCAATACCTGTTGAAAAACGTAAAGCTGACGAAGCGTTTATGGCTGCATCATGCATTGGGTGCGGTGCTTGTGTAGCAACCTGTCCCAATGGTTCGGCTATGTTATTTGTAAGCTCAAAAGTATCCCAGCTTGCCCAATTACCCCAGGGATTACCAGAGAGGAAAACAAGAGTAGAAAATATGGTTGCCCAAATGGATAAAGAAGGCTTTGGAAATTGCACAAATATTTATGCCTGCGAAGCTGAATGCCCTAAAGGGATTTCAGTATCAAATATTGCAAGGATGTATAAAGAGTATTTTGTAGCCGGGATGTCCTCTGAATGAATAACCAATTTGTGATGACATTAAGTACTTCACTTTACTGCTGTTGAATTAATAAATTTTATCATCTCTGAGATGATCTTTTTTTGATCATGGTTATCCCCCTAAGTACAATAGGGGTTCTGTAATTTTCACCCAGCCGTTAGCTTATTAAGTTTCGGGTAAAAGGAGAGGTAGAGTTTTCTTTAACTCTTATGACTCCGTATTCTTATTGTTTCCAAGACACCCATATGAAAAGAATCATGAGATTAATTTCCCACGGTGATATCATTAGCTATTTATAGTTGACAAAAAGGTTTAGTATTAGTGTAACAAACTATAAATTATTTAACGTACCTGGAACTATAAAAGTTAGTTTTTTTTAAATATAGTAACTACTTGCAAATCAATTCTATTTGTTTTTTTTTTATTATAAATTACAATATTATAATACCAGTTTTCTTATCTAATTTTATCACATTTCAACGTTCATTCCTATTTTCATATTCTTTATTATAAATACTTGATATACATAGTTTACTGGGATAAAAATACTATTTAATTTTATTTATCTTTTATGATAGGATTATATCCAACTTGTAAGTGTTTTGATTCAATATTTTTTTGGCTGATTTGTCAATAAGTTTTTAAGGAAATCCCTTTGCTTCTAATGAATTTTCAACAAT
>JBDSAQ010000397.1:0-3426 GCA_039922095.1 Ginsengibacter sp.
CGTACTTCACGATCATCAATATGGAAAGTAACAATTTGCTCTTTATTAAATCCGAGATTTTTATGTGAAGCATACTGTAACTGCTGATAAATAATCAATGAGCCTGCTATCATTACAACAGTAATCACAAACTGGAAAACAACTAATGACCGGCGAAATAATATATTCCCTGAAAGGTTTCCCATTTGCCCTTTGAGAGCAGGAATAGTTTTAAACCGAGATAAAAATATGGAGGGATAAATACCACTGATAACCCCTGTAAGTAAAGAAAAACCGGTTAAGAGAAGCAATGTATTAATCTTTCCAAACCGCCACACAGACAATTGTTTTTCAGTGAGCTGGTTGAATAAAGGCAGTGCAACCTGCATAAGAAATACCCCTATGCAGGCAGCTATAATAGTTACCAAAACAGATTCAGTTAAAAACATGGCACCAAGCTGCCACCTTCCTGAACCTACTACCTGGCGCACACCTACTTCACGCACTCTTGAGACAGAACGTGCTGTAGTTAGATTTATATAATTAATAATGGCAATGATCAATATGAGTGCGGCTATTGCCATAAACATATAAACACGACTCATACTGCCGTTCGGGCCTATTTCAAACTGCAGATCAGAATATAAATGGATAGAGGAAAGTGGCTGCAACTCCATTTTATAATCATCAATCTTCATTATTTTTTTAATTGTCTTTGATGCAAATTGTGGCAGTTTTGCTTCAAGAGTTTTGTAGCCGGTTCCTTTTTTAAGCAGCAGGTATGTATACACATTAAAGTTTTGCCAGTCTCCTGAAAAATCCCCCGGCAGCGAGCGAAGAGCGCTAAAACGTAAATGAGAATTTTGAGGTATATCTTTTATTACCCCGGTTATTTTATTAGGAAAGTTGTTTTCAAAATAAATTGTTTGATTGAGCGCTTTTTGTGCATCCCCAAACAATTTTATGGCTAAGCTTTCATTAACTACTATAGCCTGGGGAACAGTAAGAGCAGTAGCAGGATCTCCATATAAAAATGGAAAAGTAAAAACCTGGAAAATACTATTATCAGCAAAAAAGATATCATCAGTTTTTATAGCCTTATTGTTGTAAGTGACAATACCACCACCCTCTGTTAAAATACGGGTGGCTTCCTGAATTTCCGGAAATTCAGCTTTAAGCGCAGGAGCAAATGGAGCAGAGGTTGGCACAAGGTGCAAATCATTTTCAGCCCAGCGTGCATGTTGTACTACTCTGCAGATACGGTTCGCTTTAATATTATAGCGATCATAACTAAGCTCATCAGCAATATAAAGCACAATCATCCAAAATGCGGCAAGGCCAAATGCGAGGCCAAAGATATTTATAGATGCATAAGCTTTATGCCGCAAAAGATTGCGTAATGCTATTTTGAAATAATTTTTTATCATGTCTTAATTTTATTTTTTGAACACTCACTTCGTCCATTTATTTTTTCACTCCTTTGAGAGAGGTTTTTATTCCATCCTCAAACTTCTGGCAGGGTTTGCAATGGCCGCCTTTATAGATTGGGAACTAATAGTAAACACCGCAATTAATAATACGGCTGCACCTGCAGAAATTAATATCCATATACTAATACTTGTGCGGTATTCAAAATGCTGAAGAAAAAATTTCATAAACATCCAGGCTAATGGGGATGCTATAATAATGGCTACTATAACCAGTTTGATAAACTCCTTTGCCATTAAAGAAGAAATACCGGCTACACTTGCACCCAATACTTTGCGTATACCAATTTCTTTTATCCGGTTTTCTGCCATATAAGATGCAAGGGCAAATAAACCCAAACAGGAAATGAAAATGGCTACTAATGTAAAGCTCTTTATTAAAGATGCTGCTTGTTTTGCTGACCTGAATTTTGCCGCATAGTCATCATCAGCAAATTGATATTCTGTAATAAAGCCGGGATTATATTTTTTTAGTATACTCTCTGCTTTCTTCAAATTTTGCACAGATGAATAATTGCTGCTTAATCTTATATTTATAAAGTTGCCCCAATTGCCTCCTTTTATAATTACAGGCCTTGTGGCTTGTGCAGTATTGCCAATTAAAAAATCTTTCACTACTCCAACTATTGTAGAACCATCTATCAATTCTCCGACGGGATTTTTAAAGCCTGTAACTTTTAAAGCAGTTTCGTTTATCAAACAGGAAGCGGTATCTGTGGGAAAATTAGCGATATCAATATCTCTTCCTGCAACTAATTGTAATCCATTTGTTTTAATAAAATCCCCGCTTGTCGTCATCTGCTCAAAACTCTCGTTGGATGTTATGTCCTGGCCTTTCCATTTTAAACCTGTTACGCTGCCGGCGCTCCTGGTAACAGGTGTGTTTGATTTGCAAACAGCTATGGCAGCACCTGTATTGATCAAATCATTTTTAACAAGGTCAAAATTTTTACTTAGATCATCAGTTAGCGGATGAAAAATTAAATTGTCTTTTACAAAACCGATCTCACGTTTTTGTTCATGATTTATTTGCTTTTGTACAACTATTGTAAGATTGATAAGGAAAACCGAAAACACAAACTGTAATACAACTAATACTTTCCGGGGTGTTACCAAAGCATTACCGTTCTTCAATACACCTTTTAAAACTTTTACCGGTTTAAAAGAAGATAAATAAAACGCAGGATAACTGCCTGCTAAAATGCCTGTAAATAAAATGAAACCCATAGCCATGAGCCAGAAAGAAACTGATTGCCACCCTATCACCAAATGCACATGTGCGAGTGAACTGAATACCGGTAACAAAAGCTGAACTATAATCAATGCAATAATTCCTGAAATAAATGCTAACAATACCGATTCGGTTATAAACTGAAAAACTAATGAACGTTTAACCGCACCAATTACTTTTCGTATACCTACCTCTTTGGCACGCCTGATACTGCGTGCTGTACTTAAATTCATAAAATTGATGCAGGCAATTAACAAAATAACAATGGCTAATATGCTCATCATGCGCACTGTATCTATATTGCCTCCGGCTGGTTTGCCATTTTCAAATCTTCCATACAAATGTTCTTTAGTAAGTGGGTATAAAAATATTTGTGATTTCGCTTTCTCATTGCTATTCCTTTTTATTACATCACTTATTTTACTGTTAACAGCAATTATATTGGCAGCAGTTTGCAGTTCTGCATAAGTATTAACATAGTTGTAATCCCACGCAGCATGTTCTTCGCCACTTGCTTTTAAAAAATCCCATGGTAACAGGTACTCAAATTTAAACTGAGTGTTGTAGGGCAAATCTTTCAAAACACCAGTAACTGTAAAGTTATCGGCATTATCTGCAAGAATAATTTTATTCATAGGATTTTCGTTTCCGAAAATTTTCTTTGCCAACTGTTCAGTAATTACAATGGAATGGATATCTGCTAAAGCCGTATGGGCAATGCCTTTGATT
>JBDSAQ010000398.1:0-15771 GCA_039922095.1 Ginsengibacter sp.
AAAGCAGCAGCATAGTTTTTTACTGGTTTTATGCCTTGCTGTTCTGCTTGTAGTACTTGCTCCAGCTTATCTTTTTCGTTTTGCGATAGCCATTTGGCATCTGCCGGTTTATCACTCACCAGCCGCCACCAAAAAAAAGCCCAGATTACAGCAGGCAATCCTTCCCAGATAAACATCCAGCGCCACCCTACAGAATTTATTAAATATCCTGACACAATCGACATCCACAGTATCGTAACGGGATTACCAAGAATTAAAAAAGTATTGGCCCGTGACCGTTCTGCTTTTGTAAACCACCTGCTTAATAAAATAAGCATAGAAGGCATTACCGCACTTTCCACTACACCAAGCATAAAACGAATTATCATTAGGGCTGTAATGTTGCTCACTAAGCCCGTGGCCATCGCCAGGGCACCCCATAATATCAACGACCAAAAAATAAGCTTCTTAGCACTTCTGTTAGCGGCATAATGTGTTCCCGGAATTTGAAAAAAGAAATAGCCCAGGAAAAAAAGTGAACCTAAAAAAGAAGATGTGGCTGCTGTAATGTGTAAATCTTTTGCCATTTCACCTGCTGCTGCAAAACCAAAATTAGCACGGTCAAGGTAGGCAAGGCTATAGGTAATAAATGCTACCGGGATAAGGCGGTACCAGCGGGATGGAGCAATATTCATATTCATTGATGCACACTTTTAGTTAGGTATATGGTAAGAACGAGCAATCCGGATTTATTTATAATTTTAAATCTACCTTTTTGCCCGTTTTAACAGCCAGATAAATTGCATCTATAATTTTTAAATCTTTCAATGCCTCCTCACCATTTACAGGTACTTTGGGTACTTTGCCTTCCAGGATGATACCTGCCATTTCATCCATTTGTACTGTTTGATGAGTTATATGCGGGTGAGTTAATTCGCCTTTATTAGTGCGCCCTTTAATAGGACCATAACCTGTTGAGGGTTGTAATTCAGCGAATCCATTTTCGGCATTTAAGAAAAAGCGATCCAGGTTATTCATAGTGTAAGTTGACAAACAGGATGCCGTGGCTCCGCCGGGAAAGCCAAATTGAAACTGAATAGTTTCATCAATACCTTCTTTAAATTTCTCCTGGTTTGTTTTAGTTTCCTGGGCAGTTACCCATACAGGCTCTTCTCCTACCATGTAACGGGAACCATTAATGGCATAAATACCAATATCCATCAGCGATCCGCCACCTGATAATTTTTTATTCAATCGCCATTGCGCAGGGTCACCTATTCTAAAACCACATAACCCCTGGAAAAATAAAACCTTACCTAATTCACCTTCATTTCTCATCCTGATAATTTCCAATGTCTTCGGCTCAAAGTGCATCCTGTATCCTACAAGCAATTTTACATTTGCTTTTTTACAGGCGGCTATCATCTCCTGTCCTTCTTTAGCATTCACGGCCATTGGCTTTTCACAAATCACATGTTTACCAGCTTTGGCTACTCTTATAACCTGATCGTGATGCAAAGCATTCGGCGTTATAACATACACCGCATCAATATCCGGATTATTTTTAATGAGGTCGAAATTTTCATAGTTATAACAGTTCTTTTCCGGGATGTTGTATTTGGTCTGCCAATCTTTTATTTTAGAAGGTGTGCCACTTATAGCTCCTGTTAGTTTTGCCTTATTACAGGATTGCATTGCCTCAGCTACCCGGTTTCCATAACTACCAAGGCCCAGGATTGCTACTCTTAACACAGGCCCATCATATGGCTGATTATAAAAATCCTTAATGCCTGCTGCAGTATCCCATGGTAAAAACGGCACAGTGATTAGTGAAGCGCTAAGTTTTTGCAAAAAATTACGTCGTGAATTCATAATAGAACAATTTTAGATTATGGTTAAACATATTTATTTAAAGTTAGTATTCTAATTTAACTTTTAAAAAGTCGAATATGGGGGTAAAATTATAATGTCATAATCTTTTAAGATTGGATAGTCTGCCGGATTGATTCATGAGAAAATACTGGTCAGTATAATTAATTTAACCAGTCCGTTTATTTGCAAATACTTTTTCGTTAATTATAATACTACCGGTGCTTTGGCGTTATTAATACTATACCGAATTATACTATGAATAAACTTACGCTAACACTCATTTTACTTTTATCAGTTTCTTGTTTTTTGAAAGCACAAACTACTCTGTCTTCTGATGAATTATTTATAAATGCAAGGAATGCAGCTTTTGAGGATAAAAATTATGATAAGGCCAAACAGTTTGCCCGCCAGGCATTGGAAAAATCTCCGGGTTATGCTGATATTGAAATTTTTCTGGGAAGGGTATATACATGGAACAAGCAGTACGATAGTGCCCGTTACCATTTCTCGAATGTACTCAACACTCCCCCGGTAAACGAGGATGCAAGTATTGCTTATACCGATCTTGAATATTGGAACGACCATTATGAGGAAGCCTTAAATATTTGTAACCGGGCCCTGGTTGTTTATCCTGCATCTGAAGCCCTTTTGCTTAGGAAAGCAAAAATTCTTAATGCTACAAAAAATTTCAGGGAAGCTGGCATTATTACAAGCCAGCTTTTAAAAACGGATAAGAACAACACAGCTGCTTTGGCTTTGGCATCAACGCTTAAAGATGCTGTTGCAGTAAATAAGATAAGTATCAGCTACGATAATTCTTCTTTCGATAAACAGTTTGATAAGGCATGGCAGTTTGTAAGTATTTCTTATGGCCGCCAGACAAAAGCAGGATCAATAACTGCAAGAATGAATTATGCAAATCGCTTTGGTTTAAATGGTATCCAGGGTGAAGTGGATGCCTATCCACGCATTAGTAAAACCTTTTACAGTTATGTAAGCTTTGGTTATTCGGGTGATGTGGGAGTATTTCCCAAATATAGGGCTGGCCTTTCATTGTATGCAAATTTGCCTAAAAGCTTTGAGGCTGAAGCTGGTTTAAGATACCTGTACTTTACAAGTGCTACAAATGTATTTACCTTTTACGTTGGCAAATACTACAAGAGCTTTTTGTTTAGTGTACGTACTTATATAACTCCTTCAGAGGGTGCGGTGTCACAATCATATTCTATAGCAGCCCGTTATTATTTTAAAAGCGCTGATGATTACATAGGCCTTAGTCTTGGTACAGGTATTTCACCTGATGAAAACAACCAGAATATTCAATTTAATAACAAAGAGAACAGGCTTACTTCAAAAAAGATTTCTGCATCCTTCAACCATACTTTTTTAAAGTGGAATGTTATTTCAATAAGTGCAGGAATAATTAACCAGGAGTACAGGCCATCTGTAAAAGGCAACCAGTTAAACCTATCAGTGGGATTGAGTCATAGGTTTTAAATTCTGTTTCTTATAATGCCAGTTTCCGTGTTGATACCTAATCTTGCCTGAACCATTTATCCCATTAATAAATCGGACATCAACTTCAATTACAGATTTTAGTTGAGCAAAATGTCATAGCCCTAAAGATCTCATATTTTAGAGCCGGGTGAATTATTATACTCCAACAATTTAAAGGGACTTAAGGTGAAAAGTATAAGGGAAGCTTATACTTTTAAAAGCTGTATCCTCCTGAAATGTTTTGTGTGCGGTAATGTATGTTGCTTTTCAATATGCCTAACTATACTACCTGCCGGATTAATAGAAAATATTTTATACCATTACATACAATCAATAATAGAACAGGGTTTGAAAGCATGAATGGGTAAGCGTGTTAATGGAATATCTAATCTTGCCGGTGCATCACTTTCAGATGAACCGGGCACCGATTTACTTAATCAATAAACTATCAGGCATTAATGAATTGGTATTGATAAACTTATTATTCTTCTCCATAAACCTCGCAAAAGCTGCCTTAAGCTTACCCTTTTCAACATCATCGGCAGCCGGGTCAAGGTTCATGTTATCACTAATCTTAAACATATCTTCATTATTCAACATGTAGTTTCCCATCAGGTAATCTGATACTTCATTTTTAGTTTGCATCAATGGGTAAGAATGAATATTTCTAAAAGCATGAGCGGTATCAAGTCCGTCGCCCATCCAGGTAGCAATGGCCGGTACTTTTAAATTGTACTGGTGCTTAAACAATGATAACAAACTTGGGGTAATATCCAAATGTGATGATACAGATCCAAATATCTCACTCCTTTTCAGCAGTGGCGAATAGATGATCAATGGTACATGATAACGGTCAATCTTTGTAGACATGGGGATCTCCGGCATACGGTGGTCTCCCGTAATAACGAAGATGGTATTACTAAAATCAGCCCTGGCAGTATAGCCATTCATGAAATTTCTTATTGCATTATCTGCATACAATATACTTGCGTATTGATCTTTATAATGACGGTGTTCTTCTTTTTGTGCCTCAGTAAAATTTAGTGCCTGCATACGTTGTTCAAAAAGCTGCAGGTATGTAGCCTGATTGTTAATTAAAAACGGGCTATGTGTGGAAAGTGTCAGCACAACATTACAGGTTGGCGGTATCATTTTAGGAGAGGCTTCATTGTATCTTCTTAACACTTCTTCATCCCCAAAGCCCCAGCTGAAACCACTATTACTCAAAGGCATCCTTACATAGTTTGCTGAGTATGTTTTTTCGTCAAAAATATTAGTCCCATTCTTTTTAAGGAATTTATTCATGTTATCAAAGCTTGCATCGCCTCCATAAAAGAAGTTACTGCTATAGCCATTATCCTTCAAAATATTAAGCAGTGATAAATGTGCCGGCATTTGATCTCCTAATTCCAGGAAGCCATTTTTGCCGAATGGCAACGACCCAAAAACTGATGGCAACATTGCAAAGGTTCTGCCACCGGCGCTCAGGAAGTTTCTCCAGTAAAGGCTCTTGCCAGATAAAGAATCAAGAAAAGGTGTAAAGCTTCCGAGATATGCATCCTTGTTTGAGAATGCCCTGCCCAAGCCTTCCACAACAATGAAAACTATATTAGGTGGGGTTTCCTGTTTATTAAAAAAAGGAGAAAGTACATTCAATCCTGTATCAACAGTGTGCAAAAAAGGATAATGCTCTTCATCAATATAATTAAAGCCGGTAGACTCTGCTGATGATAAATTTCGGGTCGCTAATGCTACAGGGCTATTTGCCGGGATATCTTTTTTCTTACTGCCAAGCAAATACCGGTAACAACTGTTATAAAAATAATACGACTTATTTAAAGAAATATTATTGCTAAACTCTTTGCCGGGTTTCCATGAGTTGGTAATTGAACCTATTGAAAAAATTGCTGCCGTTATAAATAAAATAAACATAGTAAAGGCGAGCCTGATATTGAATTTCATCTTTTTCGGGAGGATAATAAATAGTGATATAATGAGAGCCAGCATTAATACTGTGCTTAGTATAAATGTTATAGAAATACCTGCTGCCCCTACGGTTTGTTTTATATCTGCTGATGAATATCTTAGCAATTCTGCGCCTAATGGTACAAGTGTTTCTAAAAAATATTCTGCAAGTGCTGCGTGAATTATAATCAAAAGCAATGAAAAAATTATAAAGAAAAAACGTGAGAACTTTTTATTCAAAAGGAATAACAGGATAAAAATGCCAGCGGGAATTATAGCAATATTTAAAGTAAAAGCAATATCATTAAGAATTCCAAAGCGTATAACTTTTGCGAAGTCTTTTGGTACCCCAAATTGTTGCGCATTTCGTATGAGCTCATATACCTTTATTATTAACATTGAAGCCAGTAATATTATGCTGTAAGCTGCTGCTTCTTTTACAGCTTGCACTAACCTTAGTGGTAAAAACCCGGCTGCTTTTTTTGGCTCAGCCTCAATAACAACCGGCTGCAATACATTAACGGGAGTTTTTTTGGAATTCAGCCCCTGCCTCGTCATTTCACCCCAGGTATGTTTGTTTCTTAAATAATCAATATTGCCTTTTATTGCAGACCAAACCACAAAGGGATGAAAAAGGAAAGGCTCAAAAAATGCGGCTACTATTAATTTAAAAACCTCTTTTTTGGCTTTATATTGATTGTAGGTAAGTACCTCTATCAGTATGGCGAAAACGGAATATAAAAAGCCAAATAAAAGTATGCATCCAAGTAAAATAAAGAAGGAGCCCCATTGAATATATCCCGAGAATGCAAGAATCGTAAAAACTGATATTCCAATAAACTCGATAATTGGTGCAAGAAACTCAAAGAAAAACCAGTAAGGATAACTTACCATTCCCAGCAATCCATATTTCGGGTTAAAAAACATTTTTTTATGCATCTTCAGTGTTTCTATTGTACCTCTCGTCCAGCGGTTTCTTTGTCGTCCCAATATTTTATAATTACCCGGGGCCTCCGTCCAGCACAAGGGATCAGGAATAAATGTTACTCTGTAAGGCAATTTATTTTCCTCCATGTAACGACGCATTCTTACAATGAGCTCCATATCTTCCCCAACGGTTTTATTATTGTAGCCGCCGCATTTTATTACTATTTCTTTATCAAAAGCCCCAAAGGCTCCGGATATTAGCAGTAGCCCATTTAACCTGCTCCATGCCATACGGCCTAATAAAAAAGCACGGATATATTCTAATGTTTGTACTCTTGGTAAAAACTTTTTGGGCAAATTCACTTTTATCAATTTGCCATTTTCTATTTTGCAATCATTGGCTATCCGTATAACCCCGCCGGAAGCAATTACCCTTACTTTAGTTTCTTCTAAAAAGGGTTTTATCATTTTTAGCAATGCATCCTGTTCCAGTACACAATCCACATCTACGCAAACAATGTAACCATACTGCGCTATGTTCACGCCTACATTTAAAGCATCTGCCTTTCCGCCATTTTCTTTATCAACTACAATTAGTTTATGAAAAACCGGGTTATTACTTTTATAAATCCCCTTTATTTTTTTTGTTGCAATTTGTTCATTTATAAAAATATTTGTTTTGTAAAGATCATATGCTGTAATTAATTTTTGAAGTGAATCATCTTTGCTGCCATCATTAATTATTATCAACTCCAGGGTGTTATAATGAATAGATAACATTGATCTTACGTTTTCAATAATATTGGCAGTTTCATTATAAGCGGGAGCTAAAATACTTATACCGGGAAGGTGTTCAGATGCTGCAAGAATCCTGTAATCGGTAAAACTGTTTCTGCGCAGGTATTTTCTTATTTCACCTGTAGAATAAACACCAATAAAAATATAAAAGAATAGTAAAAGGAATGAATAAATGAGAATCCCGTAGGTAAAGAAATCAAATATGAATTTTTGCCAGGTCATGCAGCACGCTCATTCGTGATTTGAAGAAAAATTGCCTGCCATGGGTATTCATCGGCAAAAAGATGTGTTTGTAAAAATGCATTGCCCAGAGGGTGTAAGTACGATAATGATTTTGCTGCAGCCGCTTTTATATCATCATCCTTAGCATGAAGTTTTTTTAATAAAAAAGGTATTTGTTTTTCACTTCCTATATCTTTTAAGGCATGAATAACTGCCAGTTTATATGCTTTATTTTCAAAAGAATAATGATGGATGATCTGCTCAGAAGTGTCTTCCTGTGGCATTTTTTTCAGATACTCCAGCGCATTTAATTTTACCTGCAGGCTTGCAATTTGTAAACATTTAATAACATTGGTATACACATCATAGCAATTATAAAATGTTGCCAGTTTTAAAGAAAATATTACCACCGATTCATTTGGAGATTGCAGCCATTTTTGAAGTGCATCGAAGTTTGCAGGCTTTACGTGATGCAACTTATTTAATAGTTGAATTTGTTGCCATTGGCTTATGGGGTATTCTGTCAGATCAAGAAAGCGCAAACCAGAAAAGCCATAAAAGCTCACCAATGCTGATTGTGCCTCGTTTCTCACATGCTCCTTTGCATTATTGGTAAGCCAGAAGATTTCTTTTGCATATTTTATTTGTCCCATTATTCCCAACTCCTGTATTCCCTTTGCTTTAATATGCCATTTCATGTTATTTAGCTTTCTAAAAGAATCTTTATCAAGGTCTAAAATTTCAAACAGTCTGTTAAGATTTAAGTTTGATGAGCCCGAAAGAGTTTTTTTAACCTGTATCAGTTCATTAATTATATACTGCCTGAATCTGGAATTTTTTAATAGCATTTCTATCTTGTAGCTTATATATAGCAAATCTACCCTCTCCTCCTCCTCATCATTATAAAATATTGCCTCGCTTATAACAGGCGCTACACTCTGCTGCCATAATTTTTTATTTCTCTCAACTCTTCTTTTATAAATAGTAAAGACTGAAATGAAAATAGATAACAAAAACAGCAGCACGAGAAATACATAAATTACGTTAAGGAAGAAATAGTAATCTACCGTTAAAAAAAAAGTAAGAAGAAATCCAGGCATTTTATGTTGGTCTGATTAGTATAAAAGAATTAAATTTTAATTGCGGAGGGAAAATATCTTTTTACTCTCACTGACAATTCATTGGGGCTAAAAGGTTTTGTAATATAATCGTCGGCCCCTAACTCAAAGGCCTCCAGCACTACGTTTTCCTGCCCCATTGCTGATAGAACAATTATAGGAATTTTTTTACCTTCTTTCTTTTTTGCAGCTCCAATGATTTCAAATCCAGAGGAAAAGGGCATCATGATATCTGTAATAATTAAATCAGGAGAGGAGTCTTCAATTTTCTTGAGCGCATCTCTTCCATCCTGGGAAATTATAACCTTGTGGCCATCTTTAGTTAAGCGGAGCTCAATGGTTTTCAGAGTTATCATATCATCTTCTGCTACAAGTATTGTCATAGTTTATATTTAATACACTACACTTGTTTTGCAGATTGATCTTTGGAAAGATGGTTTTTCATACAAAACGGATATACACGCTCATTGAAACTAATTTTATGAATTGAGCTATTATATAACTCAAAATCCTGTAAAATATTGGATGCATTAAGAAATATTAAGGCTTTAATAGGTAGGAGGTGAGGGATTTATATGCAAATACGAACATGGATTTCAAAAAATAATAAGCCTGTACTTCGGATACGCGTGGCAAAACCTTATTTAAAACTTAGCTCTTGTACCTACATACAGTGACGCTATAGCAAAATAACCAGGCAATCATTAACTGATAGTGTTCAAATTGAATTTAAGAAAATATAGAAAGAAATGCCGGAAATAATATGCAAATTGTTAACTCCTTAGTTCAATAAAGTTTAGACTGAGCGAATATCTAAGAACATATTAATTCCTTTAAGTTGACCGTCCATGTACTGCTCTGCTGCAAGCTACAAGGAGAGAGAAGGCCTTTGAAGAAAGTTTGAGCTGACCCGTCAAGCCCCATTTGCACAAAACCCAATGTAGCTGCCGTTATTCGTCAAAAGAGTGGTTACAATATTTATAAATTTTTTAGGTTTGTCAACAAAAAACAAAACAGTGTCAGTTTGCTTTTTAATGCCAAATATTTTTGTTACTTCAATTGGGTTTTTCAAATACACTACGATATTATGATTTTCCAATCCTTTTAAAAGTGAAATCTTAATTGATTCTCTGGAAGCAGGCTTTTTGTTCGACATTTCTATTTTTTCAATATTGTCAAGTTGAATAAATGCATCTCCTGCAAGTCCATTGTGAACTTCAAAAGAATTTGCATTTATAATAATTGGCCTGGCCTTTAATGCTCTGATGTGAGCAAATAATTGAATACAAGTGTAAAAGCTTAAACCTGTTAATACCCAGGCAATTGTCTTACTCCATAAACTTAAAAGAAAATGTACACTTGTGGTTTCAATTAGAAAGATTGATAAAATTGCACCTAAAATTATTGGAAGCCCGTTCTCTTTGTACGAACTAAATTTTGTTTTGTAGTCAATTTCTTTGTCTTTAGTGCTGAAAAAAGCATAATAAATTACTGCCACCTCAGAGGAAACTATATTTCCTATTTTTTCGTTTCCCGTAACTTGAAACATTACGCTTCTACAATGCATTAAAAAGTCAATCTTATTGCTATTGGTAGCTTTCGCCTTTTTATTAGCAACATAAAATTTTCTACAGATGATGAAAATTACAAATGCCTCAATTATAGGTGAAACCCAGGTTTTGACGATTTGCAAAATTGGATTTGAATGAGATTTCAATATAATACCTGCAAATAAAAGCCCTACTATAAAAACTCTTGTTACCGTTAATTTAGAAACATTACTTTTTCTAATTGCAAGAAAATAAATTAAAGGTGCTGTGATTAAAAGGTCTACTAATATTCCATTTGATAACAGTTCATTGTTTAGTCTGAACTTTGATGAAAATGTAATTAACAGGCAGCTTAGGAATATCAAAAAAGGGATTCCTAAAGCAATTGCCCAATTTGGTTTATTTGTTGTTGACATCGTCATGTTGATAACGTTTGTTTTAATAGCAGCTAATGTTAGGGCTTACTGTGCTGGTAGTCTGTGTTTCCGTCAACCGACAACTGAAGCCGATTGAAAAACTGAAGATGAAGATAACAACTATGGCTTAATTTATAATGTCCTGCTGGAGCTATTGCTGATATTGATTTGTAGCCGATTGTTATTCCGTCTGCCAGCCTATTGCCAACCTGCTGTTGTAGGCATGTGCTTCACTCCTTTGTTATACTTTGCAGTTTCTCGCCTTCTTTCACATAGGTATCAAAATGCCCTTTCCCTAATTCTTCACTCTGGACAAGAATACCTGTATATTCTGTTGCTGCAAAAAAAGGTCGTTTGTCCGGTAGATAAAAAAATCTGTCTGCATTACCACCAAATCTTTCAAGTCGGTGAGAAATAGTGTCTACAAAAGCTTTCTGCTTTTTATAATAAATCTTGGCATTACCATCTATTAATTGATGTGAAATTAATGTTTCAAAATGGTCAAGGTTGTAATAATCGTCAATAAATATTGTGTCTCCCTTTACCGATGCAGAGTTTAAGAAATGAATAATCTTTTTGTATTCATCTTTTACAAAGTCATTTGATAACTTCTCCTTTGCTTCATTAATAAGCGGTGTTAGCTTAACATAGATTGTAGCTTTTAGTCCAATGTTAACAGCAACAATCTTGTTGTCTACTGAAGTGTCCTTTAGTGCAACTGTAATAAATGTCGTGTCCCGCCATGAAGATATACGTCCTCGATTTTTAGGCGTTTGGCTAAAAAGATTTGTTGAAACAAGAAGTATTGATATGATAATTATAATGTGTCGCATTAGCATTGCCTACAACACTTAAATATACACCTGTTTTTGTTCCAGAAGCCTTATTTGCTAGCTCAAAAAGGAACAAAAAATATTTTTAAATACTATAAAGCGAATCTCAAAATTGGAATGTTCGATTTAAAAACGGTTGTGTATTATCACATCAATTGCAGAATTGTTACAAACTTAATTACTAACAAGACATTAGTAAGATAATCAGTACCACGTACGGGATTCGAACCCGTGATTCCTCCGTGAAAGGGAGGCGTCTTAACCCCTTGACCAACGCGGCATTTTTTTTATAAGGGACGCAAAGATACTTCTGCACGCTTTGGCTGCCAAATCTTTTATACATGTTGATCTTCAAATGAGCGCAGCGAAATTAAATTAAGTGAAGTCGGTAATAAATTCTAACCATCAGGTATTCTGTTGCTTAAATGCAACAAAAATATTCTATACTATTCTCTGGTACATAATGTAAATTTGCCACTCAAATTTTTAATTTAAACTTTACAATTATGAGTACAATCAAGGTGGCTATTAATGGTTTCGGACGGATAGGGCGTTTGGTTTTCAGGCAAATCTATAACATGGAAGGTATTGATGTAGTGGCAATTAATGATCTTACAACCCCTGCAGTTCTGGCTCATCTTTTAAAATATGATAGTGCACATGGCAGGTTTGATGGCGAAGTAAAGAGTACAGAAAATTCAATTGTAGTAAACGGAGAAGAGGTAAAAATATATGCTCAAAAAGATCCTGCACAAATTCCCTGGGGATCTCACGAAGTTGATGTTGTAATTGAAAGCACGGGCTTTTTTACTGATAAGGCAAAAGCAGAAGCACACCTTAAGGCAGGCGCTAAAAAAGTAGTGATTTCGGCGCCGGCAACCGGTGATTTAAAAACCATAGTTTTTAATGTTAATCACAATATTTTAGATGGCAGCGAAACTATAATTTCCTGTGCATCCTGCACTACCAACTGCCTTGCTCCAATGGCAAAAGTATTGAACGACAGCTTTGGCATTGTTGCTGGTTTTATGACGACTATACACGCTTACACAAATGATCAAAATACACTCGATGCTCCACACCCCAAAGGTGATCTTCGCCGGTCAAGAGCTGCAGCTGCTAATATTGTACCTAACAGCACAGGAGCCGCAAAAGCAATTGGGGTAGTACTTCCTGAACTAAAAGGCAAGCTTGATGGAAGCGCTCAAAGGGTTCCTGTTATTACCGGTTCATTAACTGAATTAACTACAGTACTCGGTAAAACAGTTACTATTGAAGAAGTGAATGCCGCCATGAAAGCAGGTTCCAATGAGAGCTTTGGTTATAACGAAGATGAGATTGTAAGCTCTGATGTTATAGGCAGCACTTTCGGTTCATTGTTCGACGCTACACAAACCAAAGTAATTACTGTTGGTGATAAGCAATTAGTAAAAACAGTAAGCTGGTATGATAATGAGATGAGCTATGTAACACAATTAGTACGCACTGTGCATTTTATTGCGGGAATGATAAAATGAGCGGTCATGCTCTCCTGTAAAATTAGTTATTGACAAACGTCTTTATAGACGCTGCAAATATTTATTCTATTTAAATCATGAGCAAGTTCCAGGATCATAATTTCAAAGGAGAAAAAGCATTAATACGTGTAGACTTTAATGTTCCTCTTGATGAAAAATTTACAATTACAGATGATACAAGAATGAGATCATCTATACCATCTATAAAAAAAATATTAAATGATGGTGGAAGTGTTATTTTAATGTCACACTTTGGAAGACCAAAGGATGGACCAACCGATAAATATTCTTTAAAACATTTAATTGAACATTTGCAACAATTAATTGGCAATGAAACAAAAGTTTTATTTGCTGATGATTGCATTGGAGATGATGCAATAACGAAATCAAAAAATTTAAATCCCGGAGAAATTTTGTTGCTGGAAAATCTTCGTTTTTATAAGGCAGAAGAAAAAGGCGAAGAAGCTTTTGCAGAAAAATTAAGTAAGCTGGGAGATGTATATGTGAATGATGCTTTTGGTACAGCACACAGGGCGCATGCTTCCACGGCAGTTATTGCAAAATTTTTTCCGGGAGATAAAAAAATGTTCGGGCTATTAATGGAAAGTGAAGTGGCTAATGCAGAAAAAGTTTTGCATGAAGCTGAAAAGCCATTTCTTGCAATAATAGGCGGGGCAAAGGTTTCAGATAAAATACTGATCATTGAAAATTTACTGGACAGAGCAACAGATATTATTATTGGAGGAGGAATGGCATATACGTTTTACAGAGCACAGGGTGGCAAAACCGGTAATTCATTATGTGAAGAAGACCGGTTAGAGACAGCAAATGAATTATTGAAAAAGGCAACTGAAAAAGGAGTTTGTATTCATCTGCCCATGGATTCAATTATTGCAGATAAGTTTGATGCCAATGCTGAAGTATCCGGCTCATTAAGTAACAATATACCTGATGGATGGATGGGGCTTGACATAGGCCAGATGGCATGTGAAACATTTACCAAAATAATACATAATTCAAAAACAATTTTGTGGAATGGCCCTATGGGTGTTTTTGAAATGCACAACTTTCAACATGGTACTAAAGTCATAGCTTTGGCTATTGCAGATGCTACAAAAAACGGAGCTTTCTCTTTAGTTGGGGGTGGCGATAGTGTAGCTGCAATAAACCAGTTTGGCCTTACAGATAAGGTAAGCTTTGTTTCTACAGGTGGTGGCGCATTACTTGAATATTTTGAAGGAAAGGAGCTACCCGGAATCGCTGCCATAAATTCTTAGGCTGAAAATATAACTTGTAATTTAATTCCCCTGCTAAATAAACCTGCATTTTGTCAGGTTATTATCTTGGTATCTCGTTTGATTACAATACTTTTAAAATTAAAACTTAAAAAATGAAAAGAAGTCCTGCTCTTTTAATAGTTATCGCTTTAATTGTAATTCTTTTTTTCTGGGGTTGTAATCAACAAAGAGGGTTGGCAACCGCTGATCAAAATGTTCAAACCAGTTGGAGTAATGTTGAAACTAATTATCAACGGCGCACTGATTTGTACAGCAGTGTTGTAAAAACAATTCAGGGTTCTGCGAACTTCGAAAAATCAACTTTAACAGAAGTTATCAATGCAAGATCGAGGGCCACATCAGTAAAGGTTGATTTAAATGATTCAGCAAGCCTGCAGCAGTATCAACAGGCGCAAAGCCAGTTACAGGGTTCATTCAGCAGATTAATGGCAATTGCAGAAGCTTATCCTGATCTTAAAACTACCAGGGCCTTCCAGGATTTTCAGGCACAAATAGAAGGAACAGAAAACCGGATAAATGTTGCCCGTCGTGATTATAATGCAACTGTAAACAGTTATAATCTCAAAGTAAAATTATTCCCCAATAATATATTCGCAGGTATTCTAGGTTATCATGTAAGGCCATATTATAAAGCAGATGCTGGCTCAGACAAAAATCCTGATATAAATTTTGACATTAAATAAATCAGGAAGAAATGTTTCCCTTCCGTAAAAAGAAAGAATTTTTTTCTCCTGCTGAAAAAGAGAAAATAGTACAGGCTATCCGTAATGCAGAGATGCGTACCAGTGGTGAGATAAGAGTATTTATTGAAAGCAGGTGCAGGTTTATGGATGCAATGGACAGAGCCCTCGAAATTTTTGCCAATCTTAAAATGGAGCAAACTGAATTCAGAAATGCTGTACTGCTTTATATCGCTTTAAAAGATCACCAATTAGCTGTTTATGGCGATAAAGGGATACACGAAAGAGTAGGAACGGAATTCTGGGATACTGAGGTAATAAAAATTTTGGCGCACTTTAACGGGGAAGATTATGCCGGCGGAATTAGCAATTGTGTAACTGAAATTGGAGAATCACTTCAGCAACATTTCCCCTACGATAAAGAAGTTGATAAAAATGAACTTCCTGACGAAATCATTTTTGGTAAATAACCTTCTGCGTTGAAGAGGGAGGGCGAGGTTAATTTAATAAATTCATGAAGAAACTTCTTTTAATATTTCTCCTGTTATTTGCTGAACATGTTGTTGCTCAAAAAATATTTGATAAGCCAAATCCCCCCCAGGCAGTAAATGATTTTGGAAATTTTCTGGAGCCATTTCAAAGAGAATCTTTAGAAAGAAAAATAAGGGATTATAACGATAGTACCTCCTCGGCAATTATAATTATTACAGTACCCGAACTTGAAGGTTACGATATTACTGAAGTGGCTTTAAAATATATGAGGGATTGGAAACCCGGCCTGGCAGACAAGGACAATGGCGTTATAATTCTTGTTTCAAAAGCTGAAAGAAAGGCAAGGATTGAAACAGGATATGGGATGGAAGGTGTGCTGCCAGATGTAACTGCAAAGCATATTATTGATGAAAGAATGGTTCCTTATTTTAAAGAGAATGATTATTACAGGGGCTTTGATAATGCTGTTGATGCTATAATACAAGCCGCTGCAGGTGAATACCAGGCGGCACCTGCAAACAGGCCAAGGCAAGGAGTTCCAATAAGGGGGATTATTATTTTGGTAATCATTTTATTTTTTATTTTGTCAAGATTTGGCGGGGGAGGT
>JBDSAQ010000399.1:0-4749 GCA_039922095.1 Ginsengibacter sp.
TAAAGAAATTTAAATTAGGCTAACTGAGGACACAAATTCGATAAACAAAAAAACCCCAATTAAGGGGCTTTGTTGCGAAGGGAGGGTTCGAACCTCCGACCTTCGGGTTATGAGCCCGACGAGCTACCGCTGCTCTACTTCGCGATTTTGGATGTGCAAGTTACCGAGTTGAGCCTTTACCACCAAAACTTTTATATTTTAAATTAAATAGTTTGTTCAAATAATATGTTCCAACATTTTTTTACTTAGCTCTATTTATCGGCACAAAGGAAAATGAAAAAAGAAAAATTAATTTGAGTTATACCCTTATTTATTCAGACATTAACAGAGAGGTTAAACTACCAATTTTTCATCTTCTGCCAGCAGCAAAAATTTTATAGAATTTTTGTTTCTGATGACACATAACAATTGATATTAGCTCAGGAAATTTTAAACATAAATTTAAAAAAATAATAACAAGCCATTGAGAATCGCAATCAAACGACAACAACTATTATGCAGTATATCATAAACATAAATTGCTCCGAAATTTTTTTGATTATAGAAAAGAGTGTTGAAAAAATATGGTTTTATAAATGATGAATTATACCTCTGCATAAAATTTAAGCCCTCTATAAAGAAAATTACTTTTGAATAATCCATAATTTTTTTGCAATAAGTTTTGGTAGTTGATAAATTGTATTTATTTTTAGTACATATTTACTAACAATTAAATTCTAAAAAATGGCAACTGCAAAAAAAGCCGCTCCTAAAAAAGCTGCTGCAAAAAAAGCCGCTCCTAAAAAAGCCGCTGCTCCTAAAAAGGCCGCTCCTAAAAAAGCCGCCAAGAAAAAGTAATCTTTGCTTTTTTTAAAAGCAGGAAGATAAGAAAGTCCCGAAGCAATTCGGGACTTTTAGTTTTTTTTAGAATTTATTCTTTCTTATCAAACCCAGCATCAGAAGGTATTTCAGCCTGTTAACTTAAAAACTATTACATGCTATTTTGTAATGTTTAGTTTGGCGTTTTTAAAATCAAAATTATTTTTTTAGTATGGATATTAAAAAATAGCGCACTATTTTTCTATGCTCATAAGTTGATGAATATACATTGACGAGAATAACATCAGATCAAAAAAATATTTTATTGTGCCTTACAACTTTGAAAAAATATTGGAGCATTAAAAAGTTTGTTGAAGAAAAAATTTTTGTATGCAGTGTATTAGTGATGCAATTGAAAAAAAATAATTGAATCATCACAGACAAGAGAAAAATAAAAGTGTTAGAGGATTTGTTAAATAAACAGCATCGTATTTGGAAGTGTTGAATATTAAAGGCGGGGCTCCTAAAAAAATTTCGATAAAATGGGAGGCATGAAAATTTAAAATATTTGGGAGTTACTATAGCATCCCATAAAACTGGTTGCTCTTATTAAAGGTTGGGAAAAAAACATAGGATAATGTGATAGAGACAATCCGGTTTATTGACATCCATGAGTGCAAATTATTTATTTGCAAAGTTGAAGATATAGGCAGAGAACTTAATGCATATTTTCAAAACACATTTTTAAAATTTAATGAAAGAAATTACAGAAACTTTTAATCGCCATGCTGAAATTATAATCATGATTAATTGCCATTCTTTAATCATCAGCTAACAACATTAAAACACTCAACAAAACGTAAGGTTCTAAATTTCTGCAATGGAATTGATCGGCATGATTACATCACTATGATGAAAAATAACGGTGAAATTTTTCTTGTCAAAATGAGACCTCACAAACGAAAATATTTTTTTACTCCTTAGCAAGAGAAAATTTAAATTAAGCATTTAGGAATTTTTAAGAATAGAAGTGCTACTTAATGCTCTTGATCTTTTGATAATCAATATCCTTCTTTTCTACATTTTATCTGATGATTGCATCTGTACATCTAAAGGCAAGGATATTAAGGTAATTGAACACCAACAATGGTGTCAGAACCTCTTTTAAATTCAGGAAAATAATGTTATATCCAACACATTAAAATTTGAATAAGAATGCAGTTTTTATGTTGTACTAAAGAGCTGTAATTAATTTTAAAAATTATACACAATTATTTAGTGCCTTTAAATATAAGGTTTATATTTGTATACACTTTCGTGATCGCTTACTTAATGGAACTTAATTAATCTCCTAGTAAGATTCAGTTCAATCCAGTAAAGCATTTTCTATATCCATCCAATAGCCATCTGTCCAATATCTGTTATTTTTAAATATACTTAATTGTATTATGAAAATTTCACTTTCTAATTTTCAAAAAAAATTATAGAACCGTTTTTGCCTTTTCAAAAAATATACTCAGTAGAAATTACAGATAAGTTCCAATATTCCCTGAATTCCAGCTTATATAACCGCAATTATTATTTACAAATCATGAGAAAAATTTCTAGTTTTAAACTACAAAAAATTAAGTACGTATTAAAATTACACATAGGTTTTTTGCTATTTAGTTTTGTATTACTTCAACCAGGTTCCGGCTATTCACAAACACCCTCTGGTTTAATAACGAATATTACAACCACCTCAGAAAATAATTATACGTTGGGTGAATTAAATGTAGGCGCTGCACTTTATACTGACCGGGCTTATAAGGATACCTCTGTTCCTCTTTTTTTGAAAATTAAAAGACTTTTTAAAGAGAGCTTGCGTACTTATCAGGTTATATCTATACCTGATTTTTTAAATAGTGCGCCGTTTATTAAAACCCCTAATGATGATAAAGCCAGCAAAGAAGTGTCAATGCTCTCTTTCGATTTAGCTGAAAGTGCTACAGTGTATATTGCTTATGACCCGCGGGCTACGGCCATACCAGCATGGCTAAGCAGTTGGCAAAAGCTGTCAAGCCGTATAAGTATAAATGACTCTAAAATTGACTACCTTGAATTGTATAGTAAAAATTATCCTGCAGGCAAAGTTATCTTGGGAGGTAATTTAGCAACTCCGGCAACCGGCGCTTTGAATAATTATTTAGTAGCCGCAGTGCAGCAGGCATCCCCTGCTTTGATAGCTAATGTTACAGCCACTACCGGACATAGCTATATTTTAAGTAAAATAAATGTAGATACCGTAATTTATACGGATAGGGTCTATAAGACTACATCTCTACCTGCTTTTTTGAATAATGCGCCTTTTATTAAAACGCCTAATGACGATAAAGCAAACAATTCAACTTCAATACTTTCTTTTGATTTAACCCAAAGTGCTACAGCTTATGTTGCTTACGATCCACGGGCTACAGTATTACCAGCATGGCTGAATAGCTGGCAGAAACTAACAACTAAGGTGGGCATAAATGATCCTAAAATAAGTTACCTCCAACTTTATAGTAAGAATTATCCTGCGGGTAGAGTTACGTTGGATGGCAATTTAGCAAGTCCCGCTGCCGGGGCTTTAAATAATTATTTGGTAATAGCAGTGGCAATAGGTCAAACCATCCAATATAACCTCGCAGTTACTATAAGTGGCAATGGTACGGTAACTAAAAATCCCGACCAGGTTTCTTATGCCGTTGGTACTAATGTGACTTTAACTGCTACCCCTGCTTCCGGACAACAATTTACAGGATGGAGCGGTGACACATCAGGCACAACTAATCCTCTCACTATTCCGATGAACAGTAATAAATCAGTTACGGCTACTTTTACACCATTACAGTATAATCTAACAATTAACACAAGCGGCAATGGTACGGTAACTAAAAATCCCAACCAGGCCTCTTATGCAAGTGGCACTAACGTTACCCTGACTGCTTCGCCTGCTGCCGGACAACAATTTACAGGATGGAGCGGTGATGCTTCAGGCACAACTAATCCACTAACTATCCCAATGGATGGTAATAAATCAGTTACTGCTGCTTTTGCACCATTACAGTATATCCTAACAATTAATATTGTAGGGAATGGTACGGTAACTAAAAATCCGAACCAAGCCTCTTATGACACTGGAACTAATGTTATCTTAACCGCCACACCCTCAGCCGGACAACAATTTACAGGATGGAGCGGTGGCGTTTCAGGCACAACTAATCCACTAACTATCCCAATGGATGGTAATAAATCAGTTACTGCTACTTTTGCACCATTACAGTATAACCTAACAATTAATATTGCAGGTAATGGTACGGTAACTAAAAACCCCAACCAGGCTTCTTATGCCGGGGGTACTAATGTTATCTTAACTGCCGCCCCTGGAGCCGGGCAACAATTCACAGGTTGGAGCGGTGATGCTACAGGCACAACTAATCCGCTGACTATTACAATAGATGGCAATAAATCAGTTACTGCAACTTTTGCATCGGGTTCAACTAAACCTATAATCTCAGTAACTCCCTCCACTATATATGATAATGATGTATCTCTTGGAGCGGCCGGCATAAATCGCATCGTTAAAGTAAAAAATATTGGTGCAGGTGTGCTTTCGCTGTCTGCTGCAAGCCTTGCGGGCACTAATGCCGACCAGTTTATACTGAGTGGATTGCCCAGCTTTCCCGCTAATATTAATTCGGGAGATTCCATTTCTTTTACAGTAGCTTTTAACCCGACTTCTGTAGGATTAAAAATCGCTTCTATAAATATTACCAGCAACGATTCTCTCAATCCCACTATTTCTGTTGCTCTAAGAGGGCTCGGCACAGCAGGGTTAAGCGGAACTGGTGAGCCTTCTTTGCAGGCAATATTAAATTTGCTTGAAATACAGGTAAATGTGGGGGATGATGCTGTTTCAACCTCTGTTAT
>JBDSAQ010000400.1:0-2662 GCA_039922095.1 Ginsengibacter sp.
AGGTTATGTTGCTCACCCGCATATTAAGTAGTGCTGCCAGTTCCCGTAAGCCGCCGTACTCAATTCCTTTTTCATTAAATAATTCTACCGCCTTTGCAATGATGCTTTCTCTCGTAGTCATAAAAAAAATTTGGACAGTGTCCAGCTTTTGTGTTATTTTGGACACTGTCCAAATGTAATTCAAACTAAATTATCATGAAGCAAATCAATTCAAAAAACATTTTTCTCTCGCTTGCCTGTCTGGGCTTTATTATTATCCTTGGTGCAGGCATTTATGAACAAATTAATATTCATTCAAAATGGATAACTGCTCCGCCAAGATCATTATACATGTTCCAGGGCAGCCAGGGAATTGATATTTCTGTTTTCTGGAAAATAATTCACCCAATAGTTTTATTGTTTTTTATTTTGGCTTTGATAACAAACTGGCGAACAACAAAAAGAAAAAGTATTCTCATTGCTTTATCAGGCTATATTGTAATATTAATATGCACAGCAATTTATTTTGTGCCTGAATTAATTAAGCTTACCGCTTATCCATACAGCAACACTGTATTGCCGGATCTGCAGCGCAGGGCCTCACTTTGGTCTGACTTGAATATTGCAAGGGCTGTAATAATATTTTTATTGTCGCTTAATCTTTTATTGAATGCTGTTAAAACCGAAAATAAAATATCATGAATTATTCTTTACCATTAACCATTGAAAATGCAGTGGGTGAAAAAATTATTTTTCAAAAAATAATACATGAGCCGGATGGAGATAAACTAATTGTATCCGGCTCTTGCCAGCCTGAATGCGGACCGCCTATGCATATTCATTTTAAACAGGATGAATGCATCACGGTAAAAAAAGGAAAAATAGGATACCAGGTGCAGGGAGAAGAGAAAAAATTTGCAGATGAAGGCGCTTCAATTTTATTTAAAAGAGGAACACCGCATAAATTCTGGAATGCAGGCACTGAAGTTTTGGAAGTAGAAAGCTGGGTTAAGCCTGCAGACAATATTATATTTTTTCTTTCTTCAATTTATGCTGCGCTAAATAAGCCCGGGGCCAAACGACCTGAGCCATTTGACTCAGCATACTTATTAACCCGCTATAAAAAAGAATATGCAATGACGGAGTTGCCATCATTTGTTAGAAAAGTAATAATACCCGTTACTTATTTTATTGGTAGAATAACAAACAGGTATAAAAAATTTAAAGAAGCGCCATCGCCAGTGGGTGGTGTTTAATGATGCTCAATATTCCACAACTATTGCGTACGTTTTATCAAAAGTCATGTTTGGGTTTATTGGATCTTCCAAGAGCTTAAAGTTTCAGGTCATTTATTTTAATACTACCTCCTTTTTCAAAAACCGCAAACTTTCAATGATGATCTGCTTGTATGCATCATCCTTTAATTAATACTTTCACTTAAATAGATTGATGTAAAAAATTCAGTATGGTGCTCAAAATTTATTGACGGCATAAATGAAAGTACAAAACTTATGGAACGGTTATGCTGTTGCCTCGCTTCGGTTGTTGGTCATAAGACCAAACAACGGCTCGGCTGGGGAAGACCAACGAGGGCGGAAGGAAGGAGACACTCACGGAGGCTGGGAAAGATGAAACTATTTTCTTATTCTTATTGCATTGGGCTGAATAACAGTAAAAGATTTTATCAATTCGTCATCATGTTTAATCAGCATATTCAAAACTATCTCTGCTTTTAAAGCTGGTTTATATCCTTCAAGTCTTATAAGAATTACACCATAGTGAGCATTCTTTAAACGGAAAACCAATTCGCCGAAATCTTTATCCTGTGTGAGTAATATCCTTTCATCAGCATTTGCTATTGCAAGAATAAATTCATCGTCTGCACCCTGTTTGTTTCTAAAATATAAATAACATCAAATCCGTTATTGCGTAAAAGATCTACGATCGGTTTGTCCACGCCTTCATCAGCTAATAAATTCATAAAGAAACAGGATAAATATTTTCTCCTTTTAAAGATTGGGCCGCAAAGGCAAGCGCAGCCTTAATATTTTCTTTTGTGATGTGAGGATGAGAAAACAAAATGTCTTCTTCAGTTTCGCCGGAAGAAAGTTTTTCGAGGAGTAATTCAACTGTGATACGGGTACCTTTTATAACAGGTTTACCCATCATAATTTTTGGATTAATTTCTATATGCTGTGAAATTTCCATGTGAATTAATTCCATAAAGATAACTTTTGTTTTTATAAGAGAAACCTCTTCGATCTTTTTCGCCGCAACGTCTCTCTCTGCCCGGTTTCGTGTCATCACGAGTAGGGATTTTCGTGGAACAAGTTTTTTGAAGATGACACATATGTAACCGAACTTAGTAAATTACAAAGTATCTTTTGGCAGTTTAGCACAGGTTGGTATTAGTGACATGTTCCTGTCCACGAGCTTTGCTCTAAAGAATAGCTGAGTTTTTTTTGGTGATACCGTGTTTGTAAAACATGGGGTTCCCGTATGGCAGCTTGCCTTTCTCTTACGTTCTTTAGGCCATAAGATGCTTATTTTTTCATTACTAAAAATAACATTATGGCAAACACGGTAAATTTCGATGAGGTTAACCAAGGCTGCGCTGGTATTGATATAGGCGCTGAAAAGATCTTTGTTTCTCCTGATGGGTTAGAGGTAAAAAGCTTTGATA
>JBDSAQ010000401.1:0-19780 GCA_039922095.1 Ginsengibacter sp.
TTACGGTCACTTGGTTCACCATGCGTTGCCCATCGGGTATGCCCCATGCCGATGTTTGCACTTAGATCTTTACCTATTAAAAATTCTTCAAGCTCTGCTACTTTACCTTTTTTCTTATATACTTTAAGACCGTGGTTTATCAAAGCAACCCCTGTACTGTCGTAGCCACGATATTCCTGTCGCTTAAGACCTGTAATGATGATGGGATAAGCTTCCCGGGGACCTATGTAACCTACAATTCCACACATAGTTTAATAGAAGTTTTCTTTGTTCAACACGATAGCAAAGGTGCTTTAGTATCTGATAGATTAATGCAATAATACTCAAAATCAATGGTCTTAAACAACCTACTTCTGTTAACAAACATCATAATAAAATTCCCCCCAGAAAAAAATAGGCAACAGAAAAATAGATTACCAATCCAGTTACATCAACCAGCGTTGCCACAAAAGGAGTAGACGATGCAGCAGGGTCCGCACCTAATCTTTTTAAAACAAGGGGAAGCATAGATCCCATAAGTGTGCCCCACAATACAATACCAATAAGAGAGAGGCCAACTGTAAGGGCAAATCGCACATAATATGCTCCAAAAATAACAGAGAAATTATGCCAAATAGTAATTATGGAAAAGCTAAAAAGGCATAGTACACTACCCAGCATAAGCCCGGATAAAATTTCACGTCGCATTATACGCCACCAATCTGAAAGTGAAATTTCTTTAAGAGCCATTGCCTGGATAATTAATGTAGCAGCCTGCGAACCGCTGTTTCCGCCACTTGAAATTATTAAGGGAATAAAAGTTGCAAGTACTACCACTTTATCTATCTGAACCTGAAAATGCTGCATTGCTGCGATAGTAAAAAGCTCTCCAAAAAATAAAATGATAAGCCAAACCACCCGCTTTCTAAAAAGCTTTAATAAAGGCATTTCCAAATAAGGTTGATCCAGCGCTTCGGTTCCCCCAATTTTCTGAATGTCTTCACTGAATTCTTCATTGGCAATCCACAGTACATCATCAATAGTAATAATACCTAATAGTATATTGTTATCATCGGTAACGGGCAAGGCTACCCGGTTATTCATTTTAAATACTTCGTTCGCATTCTCCTGGTCATCATGTACCTTCAATGATATTACGCGGCCATCCATAAGTTCAGAAACTTTTACATCCGGGTCTGCCAAAATAAATTCTCTTATCCTTATATCATCAAGTAATTCTCCTTTACTATTAATAACATAAATAACATCTATTGTCTCGCTGTTTTTCCCCACTCTTCTTATAGTTTCCAACACCTGTTTTACAGTGTTGTTTTCATACACGTATACATAGTCAGGTGTCATGAGTCTTCCAACACTATTTTCTGAATATCCTAATAATGAAAGCGTGATTTTCCTTTCCTCCGGATTGAGAGTTTTTATTAACTCTCTTACTACTTCATTCGGTAACTCTTCCAAAAAAGCTGTTCTGTCATCAGGTGGTAGCTCATTAAGCAACTCCGCCGTTTTATGCGGCGCAAGTTCATTAATGATATTTTTTTGTGTTGGATGCTCTAAAATTTTAAATAATCCCGCTGCCCGGTGTATGGAAAGATGGGAAATAATATAGCCTCCATATTCCTCATTTTCGTAAATTAAATCTGCTGCGTCACTTATGTTTTGTCCATCAAGAAATTCCTTCATACCTTCTGCGTCATTGGCTGAAAGTAACTCTTCAAATCTTTCCTGTGCTGATATATTTCCCGTTTCTAATGACATTTGGTAAGCTTAGCCAATGGATTTTAAATTATTTTGCAAAGTAATTTATTTTAATTTACTCTGCCGTTAATAAATGATAAAACCATATCTGCAAATACAAAAAATTGCCGGCAAAGGCAGGGCTGTATTTACGAGTGAAAAAATTGAAGCTAATATCTTAATTGAAGTGTCCCCGGTAATCGTGATGCAAAAAGGCGACAGGCAATATCTTGATAAAACTTTATTGCATGATTATATATTTGAATGGGGATTAAAAAAAGATAAGTGTTGTATGGCCTTAGGGTATTTACCAATTTACAATCACAGTTATAAAAGCAATTGTGAATACTTTATGAATTTTGAAGAAGAAAATATACAGATAAAGACCGTTAGAAAAATTGAAAAAGGAGAGGAACTTACTATCAATTATAATGGCGACTGGAATAATCGTAAAAAGGTTTGGTTTGATGTGAAATGAAATATTAATTGTATTCAATAATTTGCTAAATCCATACATAAAGCTATTTTAGCGTATATTTTCAAAAATCTAAAAACTATATTATGAGTTTACGTTTAGGTGACATGGCTCCAAATTTTGAGGCCAACACAACTGAAGGTCAAATTGATCTTTATGAATATTTGGGTGATAGCTGGGGAGTGCTGTTCTCACATCCTGCTGATTACACCCCCGTTTGCACAACGGAATTAGGTAGAACAGCTTTATTAAAAAATGAATTTGAAAAAAGAAACGTAAAAGTGCTTGCAGTAAGTGTGGATCCAATGGATAAACATATAGGCTGGAAAACTGACATTAATGAAACGCAAAACTGTACGGTTGATTTTCCCCTGATCGCTGATGAAGATAGAAAGGTATCTGAATTGTATGGCATGATCCATCCTAATGCTTCTGAAACGTTTACAGTTCGTTCGCTGTTTATTATCGGTCCCGATAAAAAGATCAAATTAATGATCACTTATCCTGCGTCAACCGGAAGAAATTTCCATGAGGTTTTAAGGGTTATAGATTCTTTGCAATTAACTGCAAAATACAGTGTATCTACCCCCGCAGACTGGCAACATGGTGAAGATGTGATTGTAGTGCCCGCAGTAAGTACAGAAGATGCTATTAAAAAATTTGAAAAAGGAGTAAAAATAGTTAAGCCATATCTGCGCTATACTCCTCAACCAAATATTGATTAAAAAGCCCCCTCTATCTCCCCCAACGAGGGAGGAAATGGAGAAGGTTGGTGGGAAATATGTCATTACTTTTTAGCGTTTGTTCTTCTTTAATTGCTGTAATAACGCTCTCATGTCTTTGGGTAAATCAGCAGTAAACTCGTGATGAACGCCTGGGCTATCATTAAATTTTAATTGATAAGAATGAAGGGCCAATCTTTTTAGGATTGGTCTTTCTTCTTCATCATGTTTGCTAAGTTTATATTTCTTTTTAAAAGAAGAAAGTAATACTGGTTGAGCATTTCCATAAATTTCATCACATAAAATCGGATGCCCAAGGTGCTTCATGTGTACTCTTATCTGGTGTGTTCTGCCTGTGTGTATTTTAAATTTTACAAGGCTGTAAAGGCTGTAGTCTTCTATTACTTCATATTCAGTAAGGGAAGATTTCCCCTTCTGATTAATTACCATCATCCCTTTGTTTGTTAGATGTTCTGCAATTGGCTCATCAATAACACCTTTATTATTTTGTAAAGACCCATGAATAATCCCCAGATAAAATTTTTCAACATTCCTGTTTTCAAATAATTGAGAAAGATATTTATGTGTTGCCTCATCCTTTGCAAATAATAATAAGCCGCTCGTTTCTCTGTCAAGCCTGTGAATAATAAATATTTTTTGATATTGCCTTTCCAGTATTTTATAAAGGGAAGTCAGTGTTTCATCATACCTGTCAGGGATAGTTAACATGCCTGCAGGTTTGTTAACTGCTATAAACTGATCAGTTTCAAAAATGATGCTTAAATCCCCTAACCCCCTAAAGGGAGAATCGTGTAGCGTTTTGTTTGATGAAGATTTAATCATTTGAATGCTTTGTCAAATTTTTTTGATAGCTCTTTACCATTCTGCTGCTCCTTTTGGGGAGGCGGAGATGAGGCCGCATTCATAAACTTGAGCAGGCGTATTTCTCTTTCACTAAGATATCTCCATTTCCCACGCTCTACATTTTTTTTGGTAAGATTAGCATACATAACCCGGTCAAGCGCTTTTACTTCATAGCCAAGATGTTCAAAAATTCTGCGTACAATCCGGTTGCGGCCACTATGTATTTCTATCCCGATTATTGATTTGTCTTTACTGTCTGCGTAGGCTAAGGCATCAGCATATATTTCTCCATCCTCAAGTTTTAAACCATTTAATATCTTGTCAAAATCTGCTTTTGTAAGAGGCTTATCTAACTTTGCCTCATACACCTTTTTTACATTATAGCTGGGATGGGTAAGCATTTGAGTAAGTTCTCCGTCATTGGTAAATAATAATACACCGGAGGTATTTCTGTCAAGCCTTCCTATGGGATAAACTCTTTCTGATGTCGCCTGGCTGATTAATTGCAAAACAGTTTTTCTTCCCTGCGGATCATCAGTTGTAGTAATATAATCTTTAGGTTTATTTAAAAGAATATATACCTGGTTTTTTGTAACAAATAACTTTTTACCATTGAACATAATCAAGTCAGCTGCGGTTACCTTAAACCCAGGCTCAGTAACAATAGTACCATTCACAGTTATTCTCCCTTCTTTAATTAAAGGGATCGCATCTCTGCGACTTGTGATGCCGCAATGGGCTATGTATTTGTTTAAGGGCATTAAGGAAGAGGTTGATCGTTGATCGTTGTTCGTTGTTCGTTGTTTGTTGTTTGTTGATTGTGATGAGTTAACCTTTGACATTTGACCGTTGACAGTTAACTGTTCCCTTATAAAAGACTTATTGATGATTGGCTTTGTGCCCTGTGGATATTTTTGCCTTTTATCTGGTTTGGGTTCAAGTGCGGGCATATCTGCATTGCGTGAATAGCCGGCATTTCGTAAGGCTCTTTTTTCTTCAAAACGTTTATTAATTGCCGCTGCTCTTTCTTTTTTAGCAGTCTTTTTTTCCTGTTTAAATTTTTCCTTTATTGCAGCATTATTTTTTGGATTGATAAATTTTTTAAACTGCTCCTGGCTCATATGATTTTGTTTATCCTGTTTTTCAACAGTAATGAATTGCGAAGATAACGCAATATGATCTCTGCCTTTTATGTTAAGAGGCCATAACAAAAAAAGCGAACATTAAGTCCGCTTTTATGTCTATTATTTAAAATTATATCAGGCGGATTTGCCAGTTCTCTTTTGTTTCATTTCTTCCAATTTCGTTGCCTGTTCAGGAGTTAAAAAGCTTTTAAAACTATTCTTTCTTTCTTCTCTTAAGGTTTTCATCTGTTCAGTTTTTTTATCGCCTGACAGATCCTGGTTATTTTTAATGGCATCTTCTTTAGATTTATATATTTCTCTTTGAGTATTTATTTTTGAAACCTGGTCATTAGTAAGTTCTAATTTCTCCTTCATTTTTTCCATTCTTTTTGCAGATCCCACTTCTCTTTTAGTGTGGTGGTCTTTTTTTTCCTGCTTTAATTTATTTTTTTGATCGGGAGTTAACAGAGCCATTGTTTTTTGTTTTCTTTCCTGCATCAATGCCTTTTTTTTACTATTAAGTTCCTCTGCCGTAAAGCTGCCATTGCTTTTTAATTCCTTCATCCTGTTCTTAAAATCCATATTAATGGATTTCATTTGTTGTTTTTGATCATCTGTAAAATGGGCTTTTTCAGCTATTCTTTTATGATCTGCCTTGCTGTGATTTTTCCTGTTTTCAGTTTTCTCAGTATTAGTGTTGTTTCTGCGTGTTTGCGCTTCTGCGGAAAGTGTGATTGTTGCTATAGCAATTAAGCTTAGGATTATTTTTTTCATAATTTTATTTTTTAGGCAAGTATAGACGCATTACTATATCCATCGTTTAACACAATGAATTAAAAAAATGTTAAGGAATTAATTAAGGATTGAGGGGTTGCAGATAATGAACTGCATCTTTGTTGGCTAATTGGCCACAGGCGGCATCAATATCTTTTCCACGGCTTATTCTTAATCTTACATTCACACGGTGGTTGGCTAAATAATCCATGAATTTTTGTGTAGTATCTTTCTCTGGTTTTACAAAATCAGCAGCGTCAATGGGATTGTACTCTATTATATTTACAAGATGGCAAGGCACCTGTTTGTAAATCTTTATAAGATCATCAGCATCCTGGATACTATCATTTACGCCTTTAAATAAAATGTATTCAAAGGTTATGTCATTCTTTGTTTTTTCGTAGAAATAATTTAAAGCTTCAATAAGCGCCGCAATATTATTGGTTTCATTAATGGGCATTATCGTATTTCTCTTTTTATCATTTGCTGCATGAAGAGATAAGGCTAAATTAAAACGGACTTTATCATCTCCCAATTGTTTTATCATTTTTGCGACGCCAGCAGTGGATACTGTTATTCTTTTTGCGCTCATTGCTAATCCATCATTTGCAGTAATTCTTTCAATGGCTTTTAAAACATTTTTATAATTAAGTAAAGGTTCACCCATTCCCATAAAAACTATGTTGCTTAATTTTTTTCCATAAGTTTTTTCTGCAACCTGGTTTAGCAGAACAACTTCATCATATATCTCATCAAAGTCAAGATTTCTTTTTCTTTCCATATAACCTGTAGCGCAAAATTTACAGCTAAGGCTGCAACCTATTTGTGAAGAAACGCAGGCAGTCTGGCGGTTTTCAGCAGGGATCAAAACTCCCTCACAAAAATGACCATCATATGTTTTAAATTTTGATTTTACAGTTCCATCGCTGCTGTATTGGATTTCAGCGGTAGTTACTACAGGTAAAATAAATGTATTGGAAAGAGTTGTTCTTAATTCCTTACTTAAATTCGTCATGTCTTCAAAAGTCTGCGCATGTTTTTGCCACAGCCATTCCCAAACTTGTTTTACACGAAATTTTTTTTCGCCAAGTGTCGCCAAATAAACCTGGAGTTGTTCAAGAGTAAGAGACCTGATATTTTTCTTTGTTGCCTGATCCATTCAACAAAGATACATGTTGCAAAAGTTACTTGCCCAACGGTCAGATTTGAATGGTGATGAGCTATACCGATCCGCTTAAAGTTTTTCTTTTCCTGATAAATAAAAATCGAATTATTAAAGTAATGGCTAAAATAATTCCTGCAACACCAGCCGGTGGCAAAATATTATTGCTGATAGAGGGTGTTGTATTTTCTCTCATAAATTCTGAAGAAACTATTTTCCTTATCCTTGTGCCATTTGTAAGTGAAGTTTCCAGCAGCCATAAATTTCCCTCCTTATCAAACAGGCCACCAGTTGGTGACCAGGGAGTGGTTGAGTAAACAAAATTTTCCACTTTGCCAGCCTGGGAAATACGCTTCACAACCTGCCCTGATAAATTAGCTACATAAATATTTTCCACACTGTCTGTCCAAATACCAAGCAAACTATGTTTTCCGCTATATATCTTAAATGCCGCGGAATTTTCTGAAATATTTTTTGCCATAATAATTAAATTACCTGAGGTATCAATTTTATACAGATCAACCAGATCAATAAAATAAATGACTCCTTTATTAGTTGCATACATCCATCGTATGTCAGTAAATTTCCCTTCCGTTATAATAGTTATACTTCCGTTCGTGGATTTCTTTTTAAACCGGGTTAAGGTATCTCTCTCCGCCCAATACATATTTTCATTTTTATCCCTGACAAAGGAATAGTTTTTCAAAAAGCCCTCCGATGGCCCGCTTATCGTATCAAGTTTATTATTCCTATGCAGGCACCAAACATAATGCCCCCAGGTATTTGATTTTTCACCATTGTACCACAAATTTTCCCCATATAGATCATCATTTGCGTTTATAGATAACTCGTGTGTATGAACGTTATGTACAGCTATTGATTTTTTTCCGGCGGCGGTAATTTTCCAGACATTCTCCAGATCAGTATAAAAAATATTGCCCCGGCTATCCATTACAATTCCAATTCCCGGATGCGCAAAAGAAGAGTAGTTGGATAGTATTAATATGAGGAATAAAATCTTTTTCATGCCCAGATTACTCAGAAGGTAAAGCTAATATTTCAATCTATTATATTTTGCACTTTTCCAGTCATGCGGATAAGGCCTTAAATCTTATGAGTCATGAAATATATACCTCTTCGCAGAATAATCCTTTATCGTTTAGTGTAAGAATTTTGCGTTCTTTACAAAGTTTTTTCCTACGCAGCCTACTGCAGAATACGGCGTAAGATATAGGCTGGTATGGAATGCTGATAAATTATTGTTAAAGAAATTATGAAGCCAGTTTATGTAGTTGATGCAATAAGAACCCCCATTGGTAGATATGGTGGCGCCTTAAGTAGTGTAAGGCCCGACGATCTGTTAGCTCATGTGATTAAAGCCTTATTAAAAAGAAACTCCACAATTGATGTGAATGCAATAGAAGATGTTATTGCAGGCGATGCAAACCAGGCGGGGGAAGATAATCGTAATGTAGCAAGAATGGCCGCCTTGCTTGCCGGTCTCCCTGTAACTGTTGGTGGGAATACTGTGAACCGGTTATGTGCCAGCGGGCTACAGGCCATAATGGATGCTTCCCGGGCAATAGTGTGTGAAGAAGGTGAAGTGTATATTGGATGTGGTGTGGAAAGTATGACAAGGGCGCCTTTTGTTATGGGGAAATCTGAGGGCGCTTTCAGCAGAAAGACAGAAGTGTACGACAGCACTATCGGCTGGCGTTTCCCCAATAAAAAGCTTACTGACATTTACTATCCATATTCAATGGGGGAAACTGCTGAAAATGTTGCAAAACAATGGGGCATATCACGTCATGCACAGGATGAATTTGCATGTGAAAGTCAGCAAAAATATTTCGCAGCATTAAGTGCCGGAAAATGGAAAGAGGAAATTGTGCCGGTAGAAATAACACCTAATAAAGAAGAGCAGGTAATATTTAATAAAGATGAACATCCGCGGCAAACATCCATGGAAAAGCTTGGTCTGCTAAAACCTGCATTTGCAAAAGGGGGAACAGTTACTGCAGGAAATTCATCAGGGATAAATGATGGAGCGGCAGGAGTAATATTAGCAAGTGAAGAAGCTGTTGTTAAATATAAATTAACGCCAATGGCAAAGGTTATTAGCATGGCAGTTGCCGGGGTTGATCCATCTATAATGGGAATTGGTCCTGTACCAGCAAGTATAAAAGCTTTACAGCGTGCACAACTTTCAATTAATGATATTGATCTTATTGAATTGAATGAAGCTTTTGCCTCGCAGGCAATTGCATGTATTCATGATCTGGGGCTCGATTTGCAAAAGGTAAATGTAAACGGAGGCTCTATTGCCATCGGCCATCCATTAGGATGCAGTGGTGTTAGAATTTCTACAACGCTTTTGTATGAAATGAAAAGACGCGGTGCAAAATATGGATTGGCTACAATGTGTGTAGGAGTGGGGCAGGGCGCTGCGGTGGTATATGAGAATATTGTTTGAACTGGTTTGTCTGAACTGGGATTTATCTGAACTGGGATTTGTAGGATGACTGGGAAAAATGGGATAAAAACACAACATCTCATAACTCCCATAAATCTCAGCAATCCCAGTTCAGACAAAAATCCCAGTTCAGGCCTTTCGGTTCAGGCAATCTTATACAATTCTTTCTTCACCAAACTGTAATTTATAAATACAGAAATTATAAGTAATACAACTGCAGTAGCTATTACACTCCAATGTATTAAATAAGAAAGGTTATTGTTTTGTGCAAGCGATTTTTTTATAAAAAAATAATGCATTACTTCAGTAAAGATAATTGCTGATATTATTACAATAATATAAACAGGTATCCACGTTTTTGCCACAGTTTTACTTAGCCAGTTTGGTGAGTAGCCAAGCGTTAATAATAATTGTAAATTATCCCTGCTTTTTGCTATCATTAGTTGTAAGTAAAAGGAGAATAACATTAGAGCCAATACTATCACTAAAACACCAAATACTCCTAATGCACTAATAATATTTTGCAATACTTTTTTTACTCTGCCGAATTTGGTTTTGTCTTTATTTATGCGGTATCCCTTTTCCTCGAGGTAGCTTAAAAGTTTTGGGTTATTAGCATCTTTTGTTTTGATATATATTCTTGATGGATCTACTTTTGAAACTCCTCCGAAATTTTTATTGGCCCAATCCATAAATGATTTAGGCACTAATACAGAATTTATCCTGTCACTTAATGCAACAATATTTCCCTTAAAGTTTTGCATACCATTTGGGCCATAGCATTCTAAAATAATATTTACAGAGGAGATGGTTTTATCTGAAAGTTGCGGCAGGTCCTGCGTTGGAGCAAATACATTGTATATCTCTAAGAAATCAGATGAGAAAATAATTGGCACTTCAAGCTGACCCGGCTGCCATGTAAAACCTGCAGGTATAGTATCAATAAACTCATCTTCTATACTTTCTAAAAACAGATCTGTAGTAAAAGGAATTATATTTCCGGCGCTTGCCTTAACTCTGAATTGGTTAGATATTAAAGGAGCTGTATTATTTATCTCAGGAAGTTTTTTTAATTCATTTAATTCATCTTCTTTAAAGCTATGGTCAGCGCCCATATTTTCATTGGTGATGAGCCGGGTTACTGAAATAAAATCAAATCCGTCTTTTCGGGGATTATTTTCTTTTAATATTTTATTTATGTTGATGAACATTTGCATGGAGCATAACAATAGCAATACTCCAATGCCAAGCCCAAAATAGCTGATCCATTTGGATAGTTTGTTTTTTCCGGTGCTTAATAATGGGGCTATTGTTTGAACCATAATCGGAACTGAGATTTGTCTGAACGGGAATTTGTCTGAACTGGGATTGATGAGATGTTTGGGAATTTTGGGAGATGCTGTATTTTTACATTTATTTGTAATTTATAATATAGATTATTTTATTTCGTAAGTCCCAAACATCCTACAAATCTTATAAATCCGGGTTCAGACATTTATAATTTTAAAATTCTTTCATCATTAAAAAAATCAAGCCTTTTAAGATCAGCAAAGATCATTGAGGCCTTCCGGTGGTCGCATTCTTCTTTTATCAACTCAAACGCTTTTAATCTGTTAGCATCATCAAGGTGGCTGAAGGGCTCATCAAGTAATAAAAAATCAAAAGGCTGCAGGAGAGAACGTATGATTGCAATACGCTGCTGCTCGCCGTAGCTGCACGTTCCTGCCAGTTTATTAAGTTTACTTTCAATACCTAATTGCCTGGCCATGTCTGTAATTTTTTCTTTTGGGTGGTAAGGGTGTAACGTGCGTTTTATTTCCAGGTTGGCCATCACTGTCTGTCCGCTGAATAATCGTAAGTCCTGAAAGATGATACTGATATTTTTTTGCCTGAAAATGGAAAATTTTTCCAGGGAAAAACTATTAATGTTCTCACTGCTATAAAAAACATCTCCTTCATAATCTTTTCTTAAGCCATAAATAAAATGTACCAGGGATGTTTTACCCTTGCCAGATGGTGCTATAATATGAAGATGCTCACCTTTGCTTAATATAATTTCCTGCCCCCATATTTCTGAGTTACTTATTTTATCATCTTCAAGATAAACGGGAATAATTTTCTGCAGCAGTATTTGCATAATTAATTAATTATACTCATAGGAAAACAAGAATAATTTTATAAGGCTTTGCAGAAATTATCAAATTATTTATTGTGGAAATAATGCTGAGGAATCAGACCGTGACCAATCTTTCTGATACTTTTTCTTTTTTTCAATTATCACTTTTGATATTTTATTGAAGTAACTATTAAGCTGTTTCAGGCTATTGGTATTTTTATCGACAAGATTTATTTCAGTATTCATTATAAAGGCATCGTCTTTATATTCACCACCAAGCGAATAGATATTTTGCCACATCTTAAGGCTTTCATCCAATATAACTTTGCTGGCGCTGTCTTTTACCGGCCGGGCTGGTGATGAAGATTGTAAAATCTTTTGTATATCCACGAAAAAAGTAATTGGATGCCCGGAAATTTTATCAATAAAATCAAATGTATTGTTACTTCCTGCTATATATTTTGACACGTATTGCTGCGAGTTACTGATTGCAAATATTTTATCATTACCTGCAAAGTAAATTCCTGACTTACCTGATAAGTCTCCCCCAAGTTTTTTACCAGCCGCCATCAATTTATCAAATGATGGTTTATCTCCTATACTTACTGAAAATACAAAGCTTACTTCAGGTTTATCATACAAATAGTTAGTGTCTTTTAATGCTCCATTTTTAAAATTAAATGAATCTTTTTTCAGCAAAAAATCAGTTACCGCAAACATTACATCACCCTTATTGGCTTTTACAAAATCATCCATTGTTATATCGGCTTTAGATAAAAACATATTTAAAAATCCATCTAATCCGGTGAGTTTTATTATCTCTTTTAAACCTTCAGGCTTAAAATTTATAGCAAGAAACCCGTTTATATTTTGTGATGGGATACTTTTTATCATATCTGTATTTATCTTACCTCCGCTATATTTTTTAAGAATATCTGTAAGTTCAGGACTTACATAAACTTTTTGTTTTACATTAATTTTACCATCATCAAAACTGGCCGTAGCTGTTGTAATATTTCCTTTTAAAAAGGCGTCAAGCTTCATCATACCAAGCATTCCCATTTGTGCTGAGGTTTTTATCAGCTCTTCATTGTTTTGCCATACGTGAACTTCACCTTCTTCTTTAAGCAAACTGCTGAATTTATTATTCTTTGCCATACTGCTATCTGCTTTTAGTGCAAATAGTTTTTTGCAAGCTTGTAATAAATTAGCAGTTGAATCCACTAATTGGGTATTCAAATTGTTGGAGTTTTCCGGGTTATTCATATTGGCCGGAAAATCAGGAGTATTTGTAACGTAAGCGAATTTTTTATTATTCCAGCCCACAACTGTTTCATGTTTCAGCGTAAGCAAATTAATGTCACCATCTTTAATAATGGTTGCCATTTCATCAAGGTTTTTATTAAAAGCTTCAAATAAATTAGCATCTTTAATATCACCTTCAAGAACAATTTGCCCGTTAGTGCCTGCGGCTTTTTGTAAAAAAATAATTAACGCTGCATTAAGGTCAATCCCTGTGCCCTCAGGATTATCCATTATTTTTTTTGTCCATGTTTTTATAATGGTATCATTATATAATTCTTTATACCAGTTGGTTAATTTTATATCATCCCAGCTTAATTTAGCAGTTAGTGATTTTGTATTGATATGAACTGCCACTAATGCATTTGCCGGTATCATTTTTAACTCGTCGTGGGTTTTGCTGCAGGAATTAAAAACAATTAAAATTGCAGCAAACAATGCTGATAATTTGAAAATAGCTTTCATAAATGTTGTTTATTTTTTGTTTTATTTTATTTGTTGCGTGACCAGAACAGGTTATATAAAGAATTAAAAGACCCTATGCTCCAGATCATAATAATTTTTAAAATAACTTTCAAGTTCAGTTAATGCAATTGTATCCTGTACGCCTTGTGTAAGCTGTTTTACAACGCAGGTTTTTTCTGCTATTTCTTTGCTTCCAATAATAACAGCAAAATCAATGTTTTTTTTAGTGGCATACTTAAATTGCTTATCCATTTTGGCCTGTTCGTGAAAAAGCTCGGCGCTTATTCCTTTGCTTCTTAACCATTGCATTTGTTTAAAAGCGAATTTACTTTCTTCTTCACCCATATTAAAAAATAAAGCCTTTGTTCCCTGGTGCACTTCTTTTGGAAAAAGATCTAATTCTTCCATTACATCATATATCCTGTCAACACCAAAGCTTATACCTGCTCCAGGAATATCCGGAACGCCAAATAAGCCTGTAAGATTATCATAGCGGCCGCCGCCGCCGATACTCCCTATTGAAACACTTTTGGCTTTTACTTCGTAAATAATACCAGTGTAGTAATCAAGGCCTCTTGCAAGAGTAAAATCAATTTTCAAATTTCCGGAACTCATATAATTTAAAATGAATTCAAGTTCTTCAATTCCCTTTTTTCCCGCAACAATATTTTGAAATAAGTTTCTTGCCTGATTTAGTTTTTCTTCATTACTGCCATCAATTATTAAGTATTGTTGTATGATAACAATTTGTTCAGTAGATATGCCCTTCAGCAATAATTCTTCTTTAACTTTTTCAAGACCTATTTTGTCAAGTTTATCAATTGCAACAGTAATATCTGTTATCTTATCCGGGCTTCCACAAAGTTGTGCAAGGGCAGCTAATATTTTCCTGTTATTGATTTTTATCCCAACATCAATCTTAAGTTTTTTAAAAACTTCGGCATAAACTTCTGCCAACTCAACATCGTTTATTAAAGAATAACTTCCTACTACATCTGCATCACATTGATAAAACTCACGGTAGCGGCCCCTTTGAGGCCTGTCTGCCCTCCATACCGGTTGCATCTGATAGCGCTTGAAAGGAAAAGCTAATTGTGCATGATTCATTGCCACATACCTTGCAAAAGGAATAGTAAGATCATACCTCAGCGCTCTTTCCGTAATTCCTTTCACGTTTTTTCCTTTCAAAATTTTTTCAAAATCAAGAAGAGCTTCCGATTTTTTTACAGGGTTATCTAAACCATTATTAAGAATTTTAAAGATAAGCCTGTCCCCCTCATCACCATACTTACCTGATATAGTTTCCAGGTTTTCCATAGCAGGGGTTTCCAATGGTTCGAAACCATACAGTTCGAAAACATTTTTGATTGTGTCAAAAATATAATTGCGTTTGCGAACCGTGTCTGGTCCAAAATCCCTGGTGCCTTGTGGAATGCCCGGTTTCATTTTTAATTGTAGCTGATAGTAGAATTATTGTTATGGGCAAAGTTAATTGTATGGAACGATTATTTGTTTTTAATGTATGGAAACATATCATAACTGCATCTATGCAATAAACGGCGCCGGTTTTTGAGTAACAATTTTTTTAATCCGGAATGATGATTTCATCTTTCCATAAATAATTTTTATGAACTCAAACTCCATTCTCAACAGCAATTTATTAGACATCATTTTTGAAAACAGAAACAAAGATTATGGCGCCTATGTTTTAAGAAGGGATTATAACAAAAGGTTGATGGCATCTCTAATGGCAGTGTTTGCAATAGTTATCATGTTTACAGTTTGGCAAATGCGCAAAAGCATGCCAGTACTTAATATAAATCCTTTTAGTGAAATTCCTGAGAAATCAATACTTCCGCCTCCCCAATTTGAAAAAAAGAAGGAGATTATAAAACCCCGGGGCAGCTCTATAAAACATCAGGAAACTTTAGATAAGAAAGCTTCTATTGTAAAGTATTTGGAAGAGAAGGTAGAACCTCAAAATGATCAGTTGCTTGTATCAAATAACACCGATAATACCGACGGCCTGTCTTTTGAAACGCATACTACAGATGAACCATTTACAGTATCCGAAGAAAGTAAAGATCCGGCAAAGCCATCTGTAACGGGCATTGATAAAGAAGTGCCTGTTAATTCACCTGAAATACTTCCTCAATTTCCCGGTGGTATTAATGAGCTTATAAAATTCTTACGTAGAAATTTAAATACTCCACAGCAACTGGAAGAGGATGAAGTAATTTCAGTAAAAGTAAAATTTATTGTAAACTATAATGGAAGCCTGATGGGCTTTGAGGTTGTTGAAACCGGTGGTGCTGCATTTGATAATGAAGTACTGAGAGTATTAATGAAGATGCCAAAATGGTTACCAGGGAAATCGAAGGGTGAAAATGTATCTGCATATTTTATAGTACCTGTAAAATTTATGGTTTCTGATTAAAATCTGAAAACACTTAAGTGACATATCTTTTTTTAGCTGATAAGATTATGGAATTTATTAACTTGCCCATCTTCCCTAAAAATAAAATGAATATGAATTTTGAAGAATCTGAGGATAAGCCTGATCTTAAAACCAAAAGGTATATTGGAATGAAAAGTATAATGGATTTGGGTATGGGCATTATTTATATAGGGGTTGGGCTTTTTATTCTCTTTGCAAAGAAATTTAATTTTTATAACGAGTTTACAGATAGTATTGGTGGAAAAGCTTTCGCAGGCCTTGTTATTATCTATGGCGCCTGGCGTTTATACCGTGGAATAAAAAAAGATTATTTTATTGAGAAATGAATTACAGAGAAATTAATTTTTACAGAAAGGCGCTTGGTTATATATTAATTATTTCATTTTTTTTATTAGCTGCATGCGAAGGGTCACATAAAAGAACCGATATTGATACTCCTGAAACAGGTACTATTCATATAAGTGTTGATGAATCTTTTAAGCCGGTAATTGATTCTCAGATACAGGTTTTTGAAGCCTTATATTCCGGTGCAAAAATTATTGCGCATTATAAACCGGAAGCAGAATGTTTAAAAGATCTGGTATACGATAGCATAAGAATGATAATTATTACCCGTGGATTAACAGAGCAGGAAGAGAAATTTTACAAAGACTCCTTAAATTATTCGCCAACATGGGATAAGGTAGCCAATGATGCAATCGCTATTGTAGTTAATAATAATTCAAAAGACAGCATATTTACAATGGAAGAGATCCGTGGCATATTAGATGGAACTACAGGTGATAAGCAAATTGCTGTGTTCGATGGTTTAAGCGCCACCAGCACTGTAAGATTTGCAGTGGATAGTATTTTAAAAGGCAAGCCTTTTGATAATAATAAGGTATTTGCTTCTGCCAATAGCCAGGATGTAATTAATTATGTGGCGAACCATCCAATGTCAATTGGTTTTGTAGGAGTTAGCTGGATTGGTAATAAAGAGGATACTGCTCAATTAAGCTTTCTTAAGAAAGTTAAAATTGCTGCAGTGCAATGCGTAAACTGTGCTGAAAGAACTTTTGTAAAACCGTACCAGGCAAATATTATGCGCAAGCGTTACCCATTGGTACGTGGTTTGTATTATGTACTAAAAGAAAATTATAATGGTCTGGGTGCGGGGTTTGCTACTTTTATGACTTATGAGAGAGGACAGCTAATATTTCGCCGGGCTTATTTAGCACCCGTTAAAATGAATTTCACCATTAGGTCAGCTTCAACTAATTAATCATTAAAACATAGAAACAATATGCTTAAAATTAAAATTGCAAGTTTGCTGTTATCACTTATCATCACAGGAAATATTATAACAGCTCAAAGCTTAGATGAAGGAAAGAAATTTCTATACTATGATAGAAATACCAGCGCTAAAGATGTATTTACAAAGCTGGTAAATGCAAACCCAAACAATATAGATGCGGTGTATTGGTTAGGGCAGGCCTATATTAATATGGAAGATACAGCCTCTGCAAAAGCGCTTTACCAAAAAACGCTGCAAGCCAATCCTAATGCACCTTTATTAATGGTGGGTGTGGGTCAGATCGAATTAATGGAAAATAAAACAACCGATGCCCGCAACCGTTTTGAAACAGCTATAAGTTTATCAAAAGGTAAAGACGCAAACATTTTAAATGCAATTGGTAAGGCTAATGTTGATGCAAAGGCTGGTGATGCCATGTATGCTGTTGAAAAATTAAAATTGGCTGCTGACAGAGATAAAAAAAATCCTGACATTTTTGTAAACATGGGAGATGCTTACAGAAAATTAACTGATGGTGCCAACGCCCAAATATCTTACCAGAGTGCCCTGGCCTTAGACTCTAAAAATGCAAGGGCCAATTTTATGATAGGCAGATTATATCAAACTCAGGGTACCAGGCAGGAAGAGTACTATATGAAATATTATAATGATGCTATTGCTCAGGATCCAAATTTTGCTCCTGTGTATGTTTGGTTGTATGATTATTATTATCGCCGCGATGTAAATAAATCCAGGGAGTATCTTACAAAGTATATTGCCGTAGCTGATCCGGATCCAAAGAACTGCTATTACCAGGCATCAATATTATATGCGTCGCAATTGTTTAAAGAATCGTTGGCAAAGTCTGATGAATGTATTACTGCCGGTGGCAGCAATCCTTATCCAAGCTTATATGGGCTTAAAGCTTATGCTTACGATAAATTAGGAGATTCAGTAAATGCTAAAACTTTTTTTGATACCTATTTTCAAAAACAGAATCCAGAAAAGTTAGGACCAAATGATTATGCTACCTACGCAAAGGTATTATTAAAATTTCCGGGTAATGAGGCATTGGCGGGTAACTATGCAGATTCCGCAGTAAATCGTGATACCCTGGAAAGTAATAAAGTTGATTATCTCACTGCTATTGCTGCGAGCTATTTACCTACTAAAAATTATACTGAAGCAGGTAATTGGTATACAAAAATTCTTAGTGTAAAAAAGAATTTTGGTAAAGTTGATTTATACAATGCAGCTTATAACAATTACCTGGGCGGAGCTTGTAAAACCGCTGATTCTATTTATGCTATTTATACGCAGAAATATCCTGATGAAATATATGGCTATAAATGGAGGGCAAGATCAAGTGAATGTATAGACTCCACAAGGGCACAGGGCCTGGCCAATCCTTTTTATGAAAAGCTGATTACATTAGCAGAAGCTGACACTGCCAAAGAAAAAGTAAAACCAGATCTAATAGCAGCCTATAATTATATGGTTGCCTATAATTATAATATTAAAAATGATAAGGAGGCGGCTATAAATTATAATGATAAAATTTTAGCGGTAGATCCAACTAATGAAGGAGCAATTAAAAACAATGTAGCCCTGCGTGCCGTTCCTAAACAAAAAACAAAAACAGAAACAACAAAAGAAAAAGTGACTCCGGCAAAAGTCAAGGTAAAGTCAAAGTAACAATTTTTTAATATAGAAGTATAATAAGCCCAACATAATAGTTGGGTTTTTTAATTGTATTACTTATTTAAACCATTTAGAAATACTGAAAATTGCATTGCCTGCATTACTTTTGCAACTTAATCTTGAACAATGAATCTGTTTTATTTACAGGCTTCTCCTAATGTTAACAGCACGGTAAATTATCTCCCCATAGGAATTCAGCTATTATTTGCAATCCTTTTTATTGGTGGAATGATGTCGCTTACTCATTTGTTTGGCCCACGCAGAAAGGGTACAGATAAACTGGTAAATTTTGAAAGTGGAATAGAATCAAAAGGAAATGCACGACAGCCAATGGCCATTAAGTATTTTTTGGTAGCAATTTTATTTGTTTTGTTTGATGTGGAAGTGATTTTCTTTTATCCCTATGCAGTTAATTTCAGAGAATTAGGTTGGCATGGTTTTGTGGCGGTTTTAATGTTTGTTGGATTTTTCCTTTCAGGATTTTTTTACATAATAAAAAAAGGTGCATTAAACTGGGAAGAGTAATAAAGCCTTTCTTAAACCTCTCCAAATCGGGGGCTAATAAGGCTATCAGACTTTAATGGGAAACTAAGATATTAATGGAGTTAAATTTACTTATAAACTAAAAATATTAAGTCCCTCCGTTGGAGGGATTTAGGGAGGCTTTTATTTATGGCTCGTCCGGTTCAATATAATTTAAATGTAAAGCCGATGGAAAATCCCATCGGTATGGTTGAAGCTCCTCCCGGATCAGGGGGTGAGGGGTTTTTTGCAACAAAACTTAGTGACGTTGTAGGTTTGGCAAGAAAAAATTCTATCTGGCCATTGCCCTTTGCAACCAGTTGTTGTGGCATTGAATTTATGGCATTAATGGGTTCACATTATGATCTGGCACGTTTTGGTTCTGAACGGGTAAGTTTCTCTCCACGTCAATGCGATTTGTTAATGGTAATGGGAACTATAGCTAAAAAAATGGCTCCTATTGTAAAACAGGTTTATCTGCAAATGGCAGAACCACGCTGGGTGATCGCTGTCGGCGCTTGCGCATGCAGTGGAGGAATATTTGATACCTACAGCGTATTGCAGGGGATCGACCAGGTGATACCTGTTGATGTTTATGTTCCGGGTTGCCCTCCG
>JBDSAQ010000402.1:0-5467 GCA_039922095.1 Ginsengibacter sp.
AATAATAACCCGATCATTCAATTATCGTTTTCAGATAAAGTTGATAAAAACTCTGTATCCTCTGCCATATCTTACAACAATAAAAGTCAAAGCTCATCCAATGTTGCTTTTAATGTTTCCTATCAGAGTAATGACAGCACCCTGCTTATATCTCCATCCAACAATATTAATTATCTAAATGAATATGTTTTTTCCGTCAATGCATTACTAAAGTCTGTTGCGGGCAAAAGCCTGACAACGAGGATAGATTTAGATTTTTTTACTTCAATTGATTCAACAGATAAATTCTCCCGTATTTCAGATGATGCACTACTTGATCTTGTACAAAAGCAAACACTAAAATATTTTACCGATTTTGCTCACCCTCTTTCCGGTATGGCGAGAGAAAGAAATTCTTCCACAGACCTGGTAACTTCAGGAGGCACAGGATTTGGCGTAATGAGCATTATCTCAGGAATAAGCCGCAACTTTATTTCCAGAACTGATGGCCTAACCCTGATTGCAAAAATGGTAAACTTCCTAAAGAATAATTGTACAAACTACCATGGCGCATTTGCCCATTGGATAAACGGAGCAAGTGGTGCTACCCAGCTTTTTGGTACCAAAGATGACGGGGCAGATATTGTTGAAACTTCCTACCTGCTGGAAGGCTTATTATGTGCAAGACAATTTTTTAATGGAGCTGATGCTGCAGAAAGTGATTTGCGAACCAACATCAATTTTCTCTGGAACCGTGTTGAATGGAACTGGTTCCGCCAAAATAATCAGAACGTTTTATATTGGCACTGGAGCCCAAATTATTTTTGGGATCTGAACTTCCAGGTGAAGGGATGGAATGAGGCATTGATAGTATATGCGCTGGCTGCTTCTTCCAACACTGATTCAATTACTAAGATTGTTTATGATAATGGATGGGCAAGCAATGGCGGCATTAAGAATGGGAACACATATTTAGGATATACTTTGCCTTTAGGGCCCGCGTTTGGAGGGCCGTTATTTTTTGAGCATTATTCGTTTCTAGGCATAAATCCCAAAAGCCTTACAGATAATTATGCTGATTATAATTTGCAAACTATAAATCATTCAAAAATAAATTATACGTATTGTGTAAACAACCCTAAGGCTTACTATGGCTACAGCAGTTCATGCTGGGGGCTCACAGCAAGTGATGAGCAAAATAGTTATGATGCACATGCGCCTGATAAAGATAACGGCACAATAAGTCCTACGGCTGCCATATCTTCTTTACCATATACGCCGGTTGAATCAATGAATGCTTTGAAGTTTTTTTATTATAAACTTGGTGACAAAATCTGGAAGCAATATGGATTTACTGACGCATTTAATTTAAATGAACCATGGTTTGCAGATTCTTTTTTAGCAATAGACCAGGGGCCCGAAATAGTAATGATTGAAAATTACCGCAGCGGGTTATTATGGAATTTATTTATGAGTTGCCCTGAAATAAAACGGGGTATGAAACAACTTGGTTTTCAAAGTCCGAATTTATAAGAGTTAAGGAAACGTACGTAGTAACTTTCAGGTATTTTTATAATGTAAATTGATTCCTTCTTATGAAAACGTATTTTCTTCTGTTTTCTTTCTTTCTCCTTTCCTGCCATTCCACTGTCACAAAGAAGACCCCGGCAACTGCAAGTGTAACTGTCGGCAATACTGCTGGAGTTGACAAAAACATATCAGATTCCGTTTTACTTGACCTTGTTCAAAAGCGAACTTTCCAATATTTCTGGAATGGCGCAGAGCCAGTAAGTGGAATGGCAAGAGAAAGGTTTCATGAAGACAAAGATTATCCTGAAAATGATCAAATGATTGTAACCAGTGGCGGCAGTGGTTTTGGTGTGATGGCATTACTTGTGGGAATTCAGAGGAATTTCATTAGTCGTGATTCCGGCAGAGAAGGGCTTGAAAAAATTGTGCATTTTCTTGAAACAGCAGATCGTTTTCATGGAGCATGGCCGCATTGGTGGAATGGAGAAACGGGAAAAGTAAAACCATTTGGAAAAAAAGATAATGGCGGCGATCTTGTTGAAACTTCATACATGCTGCAGGGGCTTCTTTGTGTAAGACAATTTTTTAAAAATGGTAATGAGAAGGAAAAAAAATTAGCAGCAAGAATTGACAAGCTTTGGAAAGATGTTGAATTTGACTGGTATCGAAATGGAAAGAATGTTTTGTATTGGCATTGGAGCCCTGAATATAATTGGGAAATGAATTTTCCTGTTCGTGGATATAATGAATGCCTGATCATGTATGTACTTGCTGCATCGTCACCCACGCATAGTGTGCCTGCCGAAGTGTATCATCAAGGCTGGGCCGACAATGGAAATATAAGGGGTACTGAATCTTATGCAGGCTATGCCTTAAAGCTCCGTCACCAGGGCAATCCACCGCATGGCGGACCTTTGTTCTGGGCACATTATTCCTATCTTGGACTTGATCCGAGGGGATTGAAAGATACTTATGCTGATTATTGGGAGGAAAATAAAAACCAGACACTCATCAATTATCAATGGTGTGTTGATAATCCAAAAAAATTTAAGGGATATGGAGCTGATAGTTGGGGGCTTACTGCCAGCTATTCGGTAAAATTCTATGCCGCACATGCCCCTGATGAAAAAAATGACTTTGGCGTAATTTCTCCAACAGCAGCCCTATCGTCCATGCCCTATACTCCGGAAAATTCTTTAAAGGCGATGCGGCATTGGTATTCTGATATGAATGATAAAGTTTGGGGAGCATTCGGATTTTATGATGCCTTTAGTGAAACAGACAATTGGTATCCAAAAAAATATTTAGCCATTGACCAGGGGCCTGCTATAGTAATGATGGAAAATTATCGCAGCGGGTTACTTTGGAAATTATTTATGAGTTGCCCCGAAGTACAAAATGGTTTGAAAAAACTGGGGTTTACGAGCGGGTATTTTAAATAGTGATTCAAATTAGAGGATAGTTGCTTGCAGTGAACGATACAGATACTTTAATAGTTGTTTTGCGCAGCTTGTTGTCTTTGCGACTGCTTTTTCTGCGATTAGGCAGGTGGCTTAAATAATTTTCCTTATACTTTTCATTATTGCTGGGGATACCGCTAAGCTTTAATAACTTTTGCTTTTGCCGGTAGATATGATGAACCTTTACAAGTGCTTTTGCTGAACCTGCTGCTCATTATTAATTTCTATTTCGGATAATCTCATCCTTACAATAATTTAATTAGCTATAGCTTGTTGCTCCTCATTATCTTTAATACTTAATTTATAAATATGCTTACTATCGGGGTTTTCGGTGTAGGCCACCTGGGCAAATTTCATCTTAATAACTGGAAGGAAATAAGCGACGTAAGCATCGCCGGATTTTACGACCCTTCAAACGAAAATGCAAAAACAGCCACTGATCTTTATAAAATAAAAAGGTATAAAAATATCAACGAATTAATAGATGTCTGCGACGCAGTTGATATTGTTGCACCAACCGTTTCTCATTTTGAATTATGCAAAAAAGCTATTTTAAAAAGTAAACATGTTTTTGTAGAAAAACCCATGGCTAATACTATGGAGGAGGCTAAAGAGTTGCTAAAACTTACAAAAGAAGCCAACATTAAACTACAGGTAGGGCATGTGGAAAGATTTAATCCTGCTTTTCTGGCGGTGAAGGAATATGCACTGAACCCCATGTTTATCGAAGTGCACCGGCTCTCACAATTTAATCCAAGAGGCACAGATGTTAGTGTAATATTGGATTTGATGATACATGATATTGATATTATTTTAAGCATAGTAAAAAGCAGTGTAAAATCAATATCGGCTAATGGCGTAAGTGTAATGAGCGATACACCGGATATTGCCAACGTAAGAATTGAGTTTGATAATGGCTGTGTGGCAAACCTTACCTCATCAAGAATCAGTATGAAAAAAATGCGTAAAATGCGTTTGTTTCAAAAAGATTCGTATATAAGCATAGATTTTTTAGAAAAGAAAACGGAAATTATTAAACTTAAATCTCCCCGTGACAGAAACGTATTTAGCTTTGATATTGAAACTAATAAAGGAAGAAAAACTATAGCTATAGCTGCACCGGCAGTTCCTGAAGGCAATGCATTAAAAATGGAGTTAGAAAGTTTTAGAAATGCAATAATCAATAATACCAATACTGTTATCAGCGAAGTTGATGGCTACCTTGCCATGGAAGTTGCCCACCAGATATTAGAAAAAATCGGGAGAAATAAAATAGCTTAATTGATCTCAAGCCGCTTACATATACGCACATACGCTTTTGGTGATTTTTTTTCAGCAGCATTTACTTTTATAGTTTTTTTTTATTTACCCAAAGTTTACGGGCATCAGGATTTTAAAATTGCCGGCAATTTTTTTGCCGGTCTTATTGTTATTCCGCTCTGCTGGATTATCTTCTATCATTTATCAGGCGCTTATAAAAATATTTATCACAAATCAAGATTATCAGAATTCTGGATAACCCTTATCTGTAATTTTTCGGGTTGCCTTATTATCTTCTTCTTTATCTCCTCTAAAAATAATTTTTTAGGGTATTTATATTATTATAAAGAATTTTTTACATTTTTTTTTCTGCAGTTTTCATTTACTTTTTTAGTAAGATTAATTATTTTATCTATAGCAAAAAAGCAATTACAAGCGCAAAAAGTATGGTTTAATACTTTGATAATAGGCGCCGATAAAAAAGCTGCTGAGCTTTATACTTCCCTTATATCAAATACTGAAAAAACAGGGTACCGGTTAACAGGTTATTTGCATGTTACATTACAAGCTGGCAATGGCCTGGGCAAATACATTAATAATCTCGGAAATCTTGATGCTTTAGAGACAACAATTGAAAATGAAAAAATAGAGGAGGTGATTATTGCAATAGAAAAAAATGAAAGAGCCAGCCTGGAAAAAATTTTGCAAAGGCTAAGTGAAAAAGAAGTTAATGTAAAAATGATACCTGATAAAGTAGATATATTAAGTGGCGCTGTAAGAACAGCTAATGTTATGGGTGTTCCCCTTATCGAAATAAATACAGGGCTTATGAGCGGATGGCAACAAAATATAAAAAGACTGATAGATATTGTGGCAGCAGCTTCCGGATTAATTATTTTATCTCCCTTGTTACTATTAACAGCCCTTAAAGTAAAGCTTTCCTCTGCGGGTAAAATATTTTATTTACAGGAAAGAGTGGGCTATAAAGGCAAGCCTTTTACGATATACAAATTCCGGTCAATGTATACGGATGCCGAAGAGAACGGCCCGATGCTAAGCAGTTTTAATGATAATAGAATTACCAAATGGGGTAGGATAATGAGACGCTGGCGGCTGGATGAATTGCCACAGCTATGGAATATTTTAAAAGGCGAAATGAGCCTGGTAGGACCACGTCCGGAAAGAAAATATTATATAGAAAAAATTGTGCAACAATATCCTGAATATAAATACCTGCT
>JBDSAQ010000403.1:0-3197 GCA_039922095.1 Ginsengibacter sp.
GGTTATTTTGAGAAAAAAAAGTAATTTCGTATTAAAGTATAAAGTATTATGAATACCTCATCTTTGCGCAGGCAGCTTCACAATTATCTTGAAATAGCCGATGATAAAAAAATAAAGGCTATTTATGTAATGATGGAAAATGAGATCATAGAATCTACTTTAGAATATACTGATGAACTAAAAGCTGAGCTGGACAAACTTTCTGCAGATTATAAAAATGGTAAATCAAAATTCATTACTGCCAAACAAAGTAAAATGAGAATAAAGAAGCTTATGCAAACGGCGAAACAGGAATGACCTATAAATATATTCTGCATGAATATGCCCAGAAAGATTATGAGGATTCCCTTAAATGGTATTTAGAAAAAAGTTATCAGGCGGGAGAAAATTTTAAAAGAGCAGTTGATAATGCTTTACTATTGATTTGCAATATCCCCACCAGATGGAGAAATACTTATAAGAATTTTTTTAGCTGGGTTTAAAGCGCTTTCCCTTTATTATTATTTAGGAGATAGATCAACAAAATGAACTGATTGTTATTTCTGCAATTTATCATTTCAAACGAAATCCCGGAAGGAAATATAGAAATACTAAAAAAATGTAAGTTCTGTCTGTCAAGCTATCACTGATAATGGCCGGAAAGCAAAAGCCTGATATTTATTTTGTAAAGGCTCTTCATGAAAAATTAAACCTGGATGCAAACCAAATATTACAGGCTGTATGATTTAGAGCTCTAAGCCATCAACATTCTCATTGGATAAAGCTGTCTGTTAAAAGGATTAAGTACCAGCCCTATAGATTCAAGGGTTGTAGCTCCCAATAAAGGCTCATCTCCCTCCTCACCATAAACAACAGGAGCAGGACCTCCTTCGCCATTATACTCAAAATACCCTGAGCTCACACGCCGGGTTAATTTAGACCCATCTGCTAATGCAAAATCAATAGTACGATAGGTATCTATATTAAGTTCATCCAGGATTTTTCCCGGAACCACACTATATACAGCTCCGCTATCTATAAGAAAATCGAGTTCAACCTCTTTTTCTGCTTTTCTGTGTTCTTTAAATTTCAGCCGCTTTACGGTTATTCCCATTTTCAATCAGTTTGAATGAGAAACGATTTACCTATTTCCTGCGAAACCTTAGTAGAATAAAACATTGGCTTAATTTATTCAACCTTATTACTTTTTTTATGTACACTAACTATTTGTATCAAACTCAAGCAATGCAGCAGGGTTAACTTAAAGGCATTTGCAATAATAAACAAATGGCTTATTGAAGTATTTATTTTTCCGGGTTCTGAGAATATTCTAAACCGGGTTAAGAACCCCTTATGATTTCTATACTACTTCGGGGGAAAGCCGTGGATCTTGCCATGTGTTAAAAAAACGCATTAATTCTATTTTATTTTTAGCTGGTTTATAACGGTAAATAAGTATTATACGTTTTCCTATTAAAGTTTTTTTCAAAAAGCGATTCTTTTGTGAACTGTAACCCATTCCGGGAAATTTCTTTAATAATTCTAATTTTTCTTCTGTGGATTTAATAAAATTTGTGACTTCCTTTTTAGTCCATGCCCTTTCAAGATAGGCTATGTTGTTTAGATAAGACTGTAATGCCAAAGGTGACCAGATTATTTTGAGAACCATTGCGGATACAATTTTTTAACTTTCTCATGCGGTATTCCTTTGCCTTTATCTAAATCCTTTTGTGCCTCATCAATTTCTGCTTTTACCTCTTCCGGTAAATCATCCCACCAATCTTTTTCGGCATTTACTTCAAGCATGGCATGTACCATTTTTATAACCTTTTCATCCGCAGTATCAATATACTTTTTAACCAGTTTTTTTAAAATATTCACTTCAGTCATAATTATATATTTTCAATTATAAAGTTAGTATTTATCGATTGATAGTAGTCTTCTGTAAGTAATAGATTAGGGATGGCCATTCTTTATTATTGGGAACTTACTAAATATACACAGCTAAACTCAAAGCCATGTCTTATTCTCGTGACTATTTTATGTGCTGTATCTATTTTGTATCAAACTCAAGCAATACGGCCGGGTTAACTTTAAGGGCATTTGCAATATAAATAAATGGCTGATAGAGGTATTTATTTTACTGAGTTCTATTCTGTTTATTTGAGAATCCTCTAAGCCACTTTCTAATGCCAGAGTTTCCTGTGATAACCCCTTAGCAAGCCTTACCTGCCTTACCTTTTCTCCAAACTGCTTTATTATTTTATTATTACGGGAATACTTCATTTCAAAAAAGTATTATTCAAACTCAAAAAGTTCTTTAAGCGGTACTTCAAGTTCAGTTGCAATTTGAAGGAGATAAAAAATTGATGGGTTTATACGTCCTTTTTCAAGACGGTTAAGGCTTTGGCGGTCCTTATCGGTTGAGTCTGTGGTCGGTGAAGACCCTGACCACGGCTGTCTGCACTAAAGAGTTGGTGTCCACCACCCAGTGACAATTATATATACCCCATTTTCAACCCTTCCATTTTCAATGCGTTGTGTATACTGCTTTTGTTGCGCCGCAGAAGCAGGTGGAATTTGGAATGCACCCGTTTTATAAAAAGCTTATAATAAGATTTTTAAAAACTATAATTTTGTAAAAATACTTAACTATGGCAGCATTATATTTAACTGATGATTCAATTCAGGAAATTGTTTCTGAAGCAAAAAAAATGAAAAAGGCTGATCGCCGGCTTTTGCTTAAAGAGTTAAGAATACGACGACTACTTGCTGAAAATAAACCCATTGTAAAAGCTAAAAAAACTAAAGCGCTATCATTAAAAGAGATAAATGAAATAAAGCATCTTTCAAGGAAAATAAATGCGTAACAAACGATTCGTTTTAGATCCTAATATTTACATTAGTTACTTTATTTCTCAAAATCAAAATTATCTGGCAACAACTATACTCTGGTATAAAATAGAACTTGTAATCTGCGATGAATTAATTTCTGAATTCAAAAAAGTAATACAATACCCACGGTTAGCTAAATTTCATATTGATAAAAAACAGGCAGTTAAGTTTTTGGAAACTACAGGTACAATTTATAAATTAAATTACCCTATAAAGCGATACATACCACAGGATGAGAATGATGATTATTTAATTGCTCTTGCACTTCAAACTTCAGCAGGATTTATCACTTCAGGAGACCATGATATTCTTTCAGAAAAAAT
>JBDSAQ010000404.1:0-3431 GCA_039922095.1 Ginsengibacter sp.
ACGAAAAATTATACAGCAAAGGGATAGATGCGTGGTGGATGGATGCAAGTGAACCGGATATACTTTCCAATGTATCTCCTGAAAAGCGTAAGGCCCAAATGTCTCCCACAGCATTGGGAACTGCTGCTGAATATCTAAATGCATATCCTTTAGAAAACGCAAAAGGGATTTTCCACGGCCAGCGTTCGGCAGATAATAATAAACGTGTATTTCTTCTTACAAGGTCAGGCTTTGCAGGCTCGCAGCATTATGCAGCAGCAATCTGGAGTGGTGACATTGCTTCAAGATGGGAGGATATGAAATCACAGATTTATGCAGGTACAAGTTTTTCAATGTCAGGCCTTCCATTCTGGACGATGGATATTGGGGGCTTTGCTGTAGAACGTCGCCACGAAAATGCAAAAGGAAATGATCTGGATGAATGGAGGGAATTGCAAACAAGGTGGTACCAGTTTGGAGCGTTTGCTCCCATCTTCAGAGCGCATGGCCAGTTTCCGTTTCGGGAGATATTTAACATTGCTCCGGAAGATCATCCCGCCTATAAAAGCATGCTTTATTATAACAAGCTGCGTTACCGGTTAATGCCATACATCTATACTTTAGCGGGTATGACTTACCATAATGATTATACAATTATGCGTGGGCTTGTAATGGATTTTCCAAAAGATGAGGCGGTAAAAAATATCGGCGATCAATATATGTTCGGGCCATCATTATTAATTAACCCGGTTTATAATTATAAAGAAAGAAACAAAGCCCTTTATCTGCCTGCAGGGCAGGGCTGGTATAATTTGTACAGTGGTAAGTACACCACGGGTGGAAAAAATATAATGGTTAATGCCGCTTACGATACCATGCCTGTTTTTGTAAAAGAAGGATCTATTATTCCTTTTGGCCCTGAGCTGCAATACACAGGTGAGAAAGCCACTGATACCATAAGCTTATATGTGTATACCGGCAAAAACGCTTCTTTCAATTTATATGAAGATGAGAACATCAATTACAATTACGAGAAAGGTTCGTTTAGCAATATTCCAATTTTTTATAATGAAACAACGCAGAAACTTTCTATCGGGAAAAGATCAGGAAATTTTCCGGGAATGCTAAACAACCGAACGTTTAAAATAACATGGATAAGTAAAGGCCATCCCAAAGAATTGAAGTTTGAAAATACCCCGGATGCTTCTGTGAGTTATAAGGGAGATGCAATAGAGGTAATGAGGAAGCAATAATGTACACTGTACATTTCTATATTTTTTCCTTGCAACAATCATAAACCTTGCGCAACATCAATAATAAAATACCTCTGCTTCAATATTTTGTTATGAGTATCTGCATTGCATTAAGCCATTTTGCAAATGCACAAAATGATCGTGTAAGTATTGTAAATGTTGATAGCGGATGGGCTGAGAATTCAGTTAATGCTGTTGTATTCCGAAAAAATTCTCTTGTAACTTTTAAAGATACCCAGTACATATCTTTTTATAACCAACAGCAATATGTAGTGCTTGGCAAAAGAAGATCAGGAAGCAAACAGTGGCAGTTAAAAGTTACACAATACAAAGGCAATGCAGGCGATGCACATAATAGCATTAGCATTATGATTGATGGCGACGGCTATCTTCATCTTGCATGGGATCATCATAATAATAAATTGCATTATAGCAAAAGCATGCAGCCGGGTTCACTAGCCCTAACTGAAGAAATGCCTATGACGGGCAAACTGGAGAACCGTGTAAGCTATCCGGAATTTTACAAGTTACCCAATGGGAATCTTTTATTTTTTTACAGAGATGGCGGATCAGGCCAGGGCAATATGGTTATAAACTCTTATGATTTACTTACTAAACAATGGAAACAATTGCACAGCAATTTAATTGATGGTGAAGGCCGGCGAAATGCTTACTGGCAGGCTTGTACAGATGCTAAAGGTGTATTACACATCTCATGGGTTTGGCGTGAAAGCCCGGATGTGGCAAGCAATCATGATATGTGTTATGCCCGGTCAAAAGACGGAGGAATAACATGGGAAAAATCTATCGGTGAAAAGTATTCATTACCTATAAATGCTGCATCAGCGGAATATGCTGTAACAATTCCACAAGGCAGTGAACTGATCAATCAAACTTCTGTGGTTGCTGATGAAGCGGGGCATCCATACATTGCTACTTACTGGCGGGATGCAGGTGATACAGTGCCACAATACCATATCATTTATAAAAGTAATGATCAATGGCAAACACAAAATCTTGCCTTCCGTAAAACAGCATTTAGTTTAAGCGGCGCAGGCACTAAGCGTATTCCAATTTCCAGGCCGCAGGTAGTAGCCTGGCAATCCCGAAAAAAAGTATCAGTTGCAATGATCTTCAGAGATGCAGAACGTGGAAACAAAATATCTGCAGCTATCAACAAAAATATGAGCAAAAAGAGATGGAAAATAAAAGACCTGGGCCAATCATCCAAAGGCTCGTGGGAGCCAACTTACGATACTGAATTATGGAAAGGGCATGGAATAATAAACTTGTTTGTTGAAAAAGTTGAACAGGCAGATGCAGAAGGTAAACTGAGCATACCACCGCAAATGGTGCAGGTGCTTGAATGGGAAACTTATTGAATAAGTTAAACATAGAAGTTACTTGGCTAGCTGGTGATATTATAACTCCCCTTTATTATTTTATAAAGGAAAAATAGCTTAGTAGTTGTTATAAACAATTGAGGTGGCGAACGTGAAGACGAAAGTTGTATTTCCGCAACGACAATTGAAAACGGCGAAGATCAAAACGCTGAAATCAATAGGTGTTTTTCTTAAAAAATGGATGGAGTGCCATATATTTACGAGTAGCTTCAATGCCGCCGCAGGCGCAGAGCCCAGCTTAGGTAACAAAGTTTTTTAAGATCATAGTTCTTTTAATTACGACCGTCAGCAGCAGAATAAAACCAAACAATAAATTTTTGAAGTTAAGTTTATAACGAGACACTAAAAGCTAACAAAAGGTTTTATGCAAGGAGGTTCAAAACTTTCAAGAAAGGAAAGAAATCAGGCAATAGGATATGTAGAAGATTTTTTGGGTTGTGGAAATATTATTGGCAATCCAACAATTGAAGCGTATGTAATTGGAAAATTATTTTCAGAGAAAGTAGAATCTCTAACTAAAGTCGGTTCGACTGAAAGAGGAAGGATTACAATTTGCACATTTGACCAACTTGTCGCTACTGCCGAGAAAAGATTATTTGGGCTTAGAACAAAATTGAGTGAGAGATATGATGATATTCCAGGCATGGAACTTTTCAGAAGGCAAGGGAAACAAATGAAAGTAGATTTTACAACAGATGGAACAAACAATTAAATATTGAAAAGAAACTATGCCCGAACAACAAAACATAGAATACAAACAAAGCTGGCACGATGATTACCTGAAATGGGTTTGTGG
>JBDSAQ010000405.1:0-6611 GCA_039922095.1 Ginsengibacter sp.
CTCTGCATTAAAAATCCCATCTTCCGCTACTCCGCCACCACCCCCGCCATTGCGGGTAATAATAGGGCGGTTGTAACTCACCTTGGCTGCATGACCATTGGCGAAGGGAGCACTGCCTACATACAAACTATTTCCGCCATAAACATTGTATGCCTGCCATGTGGCATCAGAAGTTTGAAAATAAAGATCAGAAGTGCTTGCGTCATCACGTACTATAAAAAAAATATGGCTTGAGCCGCCGCCAGCCGTCTTTGTAAGCTTTGCAATATAAACTCCTGAAACTGCAGTTGAGGGAACAGCCCATGATAAACTTTCAGACCAATTACCACAATCTATAAGCCCGCTTGCTGCATCAGTGATTGGAGATGGCTGTTGCGTACCATTAAAAGAACCGGGTATATTGGCTATAAGCCTTGCTCCATTGCCCTGGTAATAACCTAAGCGGTATATTTTTACAGTGAATGCAGATGCATCAGTAACATCAATTTTAAAGTGAACATTATCACCTTTATTTACGCTGATATCTGTAGCGAAGCCTTGTATAGAAAGATCGCCGGCACCGGTTATATCCCATTCAGATGATGGACTCCCGGTTAAGGTATTTTCTGATACAATGGCATTTTGGGCTGATGCGTAAAAGCAAATATTAAAGGCAAATAGAAGAATAAGCATATGCATACGCATAGCGTGACAGAGTACAGTTTTGGACATACGTGCGGATTAAACTATTAATTAATAACCTTGGGGGTAATTAAACGGTATTCTGGAGGATATAATAATCTTACTTGTGCGTAAAACCGGAAAATTCTAATAGAAATATTACCGGATAATACTTTGCAGCCTTTTAATAAGTTGAATTGAATTGGGAGTTTGGTAGGATAAGAGTTCAGGTATCTGAAAGATCAGGTGACCTGATTAATGAAAGGGCAAAAATACGGTAATTATTTGTATGGATGATGAATAAATTATTGTGAGGGTGCATTCCAAATTGTCGCAATTCGATAATCTGTAAATTTAGGTAACCAAACCTACAAACTATAAACAAGGAAGATTATTTGGCACTATGTTCCAAACGCTATGATGAACTTCAAGCACTCAATAAGATCGACAATTTTTATGATTATGAGAGTGAGTTTGCCACTATCATGAAAGAGCTGAGTAAAGGCATATTAGAAAAGCATTTAAGTGAATTGCCCGCCGACAGGTGTAAAAAAAACACTCACCCAATTTGGGGAAATAAGTATTGCAAACAGTCACCCATTTAGTAAAGGAAAAAATGGTTTTCAAATTAGCCCGCTATTGCAGGAAAAGATGGTATATGCAGGGCAGTTGGATTAAAAATTGACTTTAAATATCAATTTTCAGATTCATAAAAGAATCATTATAATAATTCAAACCCTTTTTGTAAGCCGCACAAGCTGACGCTTGCGCTAAATGTGTGGGGATTACCATATATGGAAGAGAGAACAGTTAAGCATTGAACTCATTAAAGAATCCTTGTTCATTCAAAAGCTGTAAAATATTCACTACAACCCTGTAACCGCCGGACTATGCAGTGTGCCGGAAGAGTACTACTATTCACCGCAAAATTTTATTTTGATGGTACAGATAATTTCGGGATGCTAACGCATTACCCTGGAAGTTAATTGCCTGCTAACGAGTGAGCCGATTGGTCAGGAACCAGACCGGCGGCTCTCACGAAAGTTGAACAAGGCGGTAAAATTATTATGCCGAAAACTGCAATTGGACCAAAAGGTGTCATGGCACACTTTGAAGACACGGAAGGAAACAAAATTGCACTTCACGCCATCAAGTAAAAAAGAGAAAAGGAAAGAGAAATAGCTACTGTTTTTTTTATTTCACTTTTCTATTAAAAAAAAGCTGCTCCATTGAACAGCTTTTTTCAATACTCTTAAAAAATTCTTTTAGTAAGTAGCCAGTCCTGTAACGGATGCAGGCAAACCGGAAACAGCACCAATGTATTCTAATCCACCCATCCGCGTACGGTGATACTCGCCTATTGTTCCTGATTTTCCATTCACTTCATATACATTGTAATTATTTTTAGCAACGACTATATCAAGAGGAGCGTTGCCTGTAGATGCCGCTGCCTGGTGTACAAGGTACAGACCTCCCCATGGGGCCACATAATAAGAGGATATAGAATTACTGGCAGTATTTGTAACAAACGCAAATCTTCCGTGTTGTGTAATTGCCACCCAGCATGGGGCCGCCTGGTAATTAGCAACTGCGCCATTAACCGCATCGGGAACTCCATCGCCTTTAATTTTATAAGATGTTGCGGAGCCAGCTCCTGCTGCACCCCCGGCTGCGTTAGATACAATCATTAAATTTTCTCGTGCAAATTCAAACCCAAACGGGGTTGCACCTGTTGAAGCGGTAACCACATCATGCCCGGCGGAACCATCGCTTTTAACTTTAAAGGAACTTATATTATTGGTAGCTTTTTCTGTTACAATCAGCCAATGTCCATTGGGATTAAAAGAAATTTGAGGAGCAGCCACCCCTGTGCCGCTTAAAGCCTGCGTTGATCCGGTAATATGCGAAAGTGTTCCCCCGGCTCCAATTCTAAAGCCGTGTATGTTATCGCTTCCAAAATTTAAAACGTATAACAGGTCACCATGAACGCTTACACTTACAGGCGTAGTACCATGTGAATTTTCGGTGTGTGCAAGTGTAAGGCTGCCATCATTATGAATTTTAAATGTGGAAACTGAATTGCTCCCGGCATTAACAGCATATAGCCACTCATGATTGTTGTCAATTACTACTGCTCCCTGCGAGCCAAGGCCAGAGCCAGCTCCGGCTCCACCTGAAGCTGTGGCACTTTCATAATGAAGCGTACCATCAGACATTATTCTGTAACTTAAAATATGATTGGTGCCTGCGGTATTACCTTCGGTGTAAACAAAGTGTCCGCTACTTTCACTATGCCTTTGTAATGCGTCTGAACTGCTCCTGTTTAAACTTGTGCTGGCAGCGATGGCTATCTCATCCGGATTGGCACCTTCTTCATTAATCATCACTTCAAGAGAAGCCGGACTTTGTGAGGGTGGTGCAACTGCTTTGTCGGCATTTTTGTTACAGGAATACAAAGTGAGAAATATGATAGCCATCATTATCACTTGTGAACTTTTGATTTTTTTCATGTTGTTTTATTTAAGATTTAAGAAATGAGTTTAATATTTATACTTTTTGTAATTATTAAAGCTTTATTACAGGCATACCTTTGGCACTATCCCAAAAGGAAATTTTTAAAAATGCTTTATGCTTTTGTTTATTTTAATCTGCGGGTAACGCTTAATTGCATCCCTGCACTTGTTACCGGTAAGCTGCCCACGCCCATTCCTTTTAAGGGAATCTTTAAAAACGGCTCTGCTCTTATATTAAAAAATTTAGAAATTATATGTTCATAACCCACGCTAATATTTAATGCGGCGGGTAACAGAAAATCATTTTTAGTATACATGCCTGAAAATTGCTCATCATTGCCATTTAATGATGCGTGGTAATTATTTTTTTGCCTGGTGATCATATAGGCAGATATACCGGCGCTTATAAAAATATTAGATTTAGCAATGCTTAAAAGATCATACTTTACTTTTAAAGGAATTTCGATTACAGCGCTATTTGTATATAAAGATTTTATTTGCATCCCAGCGGGCATAGACGATTTGATTTTATCTGTATTAAAATACCTGCCCTCGCTGTTATAATTCCTCCTGTTAAATATCAAACCCGTTTCCAGGGATATTTTTTTGTTTAGCCTATAACCAAATAAAAAACCCAATGCGTACCCTGCGTCATCAACTGACGAAGATTTTACATTACTGAAATCAATTGCCGCCGCCAAACCAGCGTAAGCTCCTCTTTGTTTAATGAGAACATTGTTATTGCTTCTTTTAATTTTATTTTCTTTACCAGGTTTTATTTCATTTGGCAATTTATCCGAATCAGTTGTTTTATCAATATAGCTCACGGACGTATCTATGAAAGTAATGTCATTGTTTTCCTGGAATGAATATGGAATTTTATGGTCTTGTTCCTTTTGCTTTATATCGCTCTCTGAGATATTATTTTGTCTGCCAGCGTCAGCGTTGGTATTTATTATATCGGTGTTGCTAATAAACTCTTTAGAGAATAAGTTTATAGATTTAGCAGTGTTATTTTTTAATTTTAGTTGCCTGTAAATTTTATTTGGCTGTTTAGGTTGATTACGATTACTAAGAAGGTTGCTGGTACTATTTCCATTCAAGTATGGAGTGGTGTTATTCCTTTCTTTTGATGTTGCTTTATTCTTATCCGCAGAGAATGCTCTTTTATTAAAGCTGGTATTTTTAAAGATGATCCAGCCGCCGGTAGCACTAATGAACAAAAATATAAGAACAACATATTTTCTGGAGATGCCGGTTTTTTTTGCGGGTACTAATTGATTCCTTTTGTAGTGTTCCGTAATTCTATCAGAAATATCCTGCCAGTTACTATCACCTTTTTTTGGCGAGTAGCCCTCAGCCGCCTTGCGGAACAGATCATTCATATCGTCTTCTGTATGCTGCATGGTATAAGATCTTCCTTTTCTTTTAAATAATTTTGTAATAAGACTTTTGCTCTTAATAGATTAGATTTTGACGTGCCAACAGGTATTCCCAGTGCCTCTGCAATTTCAAAGTGCATATATCCGTCAATCACATGCATATTAAAAACTATCCTGTAAGCAGGAGGTAATTTTTTTATAACTTTTATCAGATCATTATACAGAGTTATCTTATCCGCAGAAGCAGTGTTATCCTTTACTTCCCATGCACCCTCCGGAATATTTCCAATCTCAGGCAGCAACATTTTTTTTCGTAACAGATCAATGGATGTGTTGATCATTATTCTTTTGATCCACGCTGGCAGGCGGTAATCTATACCTGATTCGTCTTCAACAATGAACTTATCTATTTGCAAAAAAAATTTTACAAACCCATCATTAACTACTTCAACGGCTTCCTCATAATTATATATGTATCTGAATACAATCTTCAACGCAAAGCGGCGGTACTTTTCATACAATATCTTTTGATACTTATGATCAAGATTTCTGCAACCGTTTATTATCGTAAGGGTATTTTCCAAAAATCAAATCCATAGTTAAGAATACGTTTCAGACATAACCCTGTCCAAAATAATATTTTCGCCAATCATTAATATCATAAATATCAAATAAATCAGTTTAAAAAGCAATGGTTAACCAGGCACCTGACACTATTACGTTTACGAGGTAGGCAGAGTTGCAATAATTATAAATTTATTTTGTGGTGAAGTATTTCTGCCGCTGCCCATATACAGGAAGAGTCATAGGTGAAATTAGATCAGAACAATTTAGCTGGAACTGAGTCACTATTCTATCATGATTACCCCGCGTCAGCCAAGCCGATACCAATCACGGATTATTGTTTAATAAATCTGATTTTTTTTAACTCGCCTTCACTATTTACAGAAGTTAGAACGTAGATACCGGTTGATAAAGCAGATAAATCCAGCGAAATATCATTATTGCCTTTAAAAAGACTAACAGTTTTTTTGATTACAGGCGAACCCTGCAGATTATATATTGCCACCATTGCAGCATCATTGCCGGCAGATGTAATAGTAATTGTGGTACCTGTTCTAATAATAGTTGGAGCTAAAGAAGCAATATCAAAACCTTTTACCTTACCAATAAGCACAGTTATTTTAGAGACATAATCTCTTCCATCTAAATCGCCAACTTTTAGACGATAGAATGTTTTCCCATTTGTAGTTTTATCCTCGTAAGAAAATGGCTGCCTGCAACGCAACTGGTCGGCCTTAAATGAGTTGATCGTGGTAAAATTTATTCCATCGTTTGAGCGTTGTATATCAAATTTTGCATAATCTAAAAAACACGCTACAGTCCAATATAATTTATTCCCGCTGTTGATTTTAAATGCTTCAAATGATTTTAAACGAACAGGTATGCTGTCAGTGAAATTTTGGGCATTTATGGAAAATACCAGAACCATTAAAGTATTTAGAAGAAGGAATTTTTTCATCGGTGAAACTTAACAATTAAAATTACTATAAAACGACACGATAGGTTAGCTTGCTTAAAATAACATACTTCTGTGATAAATTATAAATCGGATATTTATACCTTACCTCTACCAATTTATAATAATTAAAATCAAGTTTGTAAGTAGTGAAAAAAATTCTTTTGGTTGAAGATGATCCTGAAATAACCAAGCTTCTAAAGCTTCATTTTAATACCCAGTCATACGATTTTTTCTCTTGCGTCAATGGCGGGGATGCCTTGAAGAAAGTCAAGAGCGAGCATTTTGATCTCATCATTCTTGACATTACGCTGCCGGATATAAATGGTATGGAATTATGCAAAACTTTCAGAGAAGAAAATAGCGGTATACTTATTATGATGCTTACTTCTCATAGTGAAGAGAGCGATAAAGTTTTGGCGCTTGAACTTGGTGCAGACGATTATGTAACCAAGCCCTTCGGCATTCTTGAGTTAATGGCACGTGCTAAAGCTTTGCTAAGGCGTGGCGCTAAAAACAGCGTCAGCGGCATCATTG
>JBDSAQ010000406.1:0-7073 GCA_039922095.1 Ginsengibacter sp.
ATACAAAGAAAATTCCTGCAAAAGTAAATGATTCAAACAACCCCATCCTGTCGCTTGCATCATTTGGGTTAGCAATAAACCTGGGTATGTGCAGCAAAATAAACCATCCCAATACCATAATGCCCGAAAGCAATGCAGCCCATCTTCTGGTTTGGGGTATAAGCAGGCCTGCCCCTCCGGCAAAGAAGCAAATGCCGCAGAAGTAAGCCCAGAAAGTATGGAACGGAATATAGGCCGGTATAAAATCTTTTACAAATAGGGCAAACTTAAAATGAGCATACCCGCAGGCTACAAAGAAAGCAGCAAGTAATATGCAGCCTGTTAAAACAAGACCTTTTTTCAAATTCTCATTAACACTGATTCGTAAGTTGCCGGTGGCATCTTCCATATAAAAGGAACTGAAAATAATAAGAGCACCACCAAACAATGCCATGGACTTATAAGCATTGCCCCAGTCATTCATGAAATGCGGTAAATGCCTTAGTACAGATAAAAGAAAAATTAAGGCTGCAATAACTAACGCAGCTAACTCCGCCTTCTTATTAAAAAGGACAGCAAGCGCTGCAATAATCATTGCTGTTCCTGATATATAAGCTAATTCAGGATTTACATTAAATCCTGCCGGCCATGTGGGTGGACGGCCTATAATAAAATCTTTTGAGATAATACATAGAATACCTAATCCTATGATGCCTATGGCAAAGATGATGCGCCCAGGTTTTATAAGTTTATCCATTACTATGATTTAAGTATAAGTGAAATAGTTAAGCATTATGTGGTAGCTGGCGGTTTTTTTTATAAAGCATTTTTATATAATTTTTGCCATGAAGCTTTCTTACCTCACTCAGGTTTAGTGTCATTCTTTTTTTGCTGTCACTTTTTAAGAAATCTTTTATTTTTTTCACATTGGCCTCTGTAAAATATTGAACAGGTATTTGTTGACCTTCTAAAATTTTGTACACCTCCTTACCCCTGGCATTTATTGTTTTTACCATGTAATGATTCTCCTGCAGCAAAAGCCATATAAGATCCTTTTGTTGTTTGGTCATGGGTAAAACTTAGTTTGTTTAAAAATACCAAAGAAGGGGCATTCTTAATTAAATAAGGTAAATTATTTTTTTGTTAGCAGCTTAGTGAAATACAATACCCTGAAAAAATCAAAAGCCCGAAATACTTCGGGCTTTTGATTTTAGGTTGATTCACCTTATAGCTTCACAAACTTTTTATACATAATCTTATCTCCGCTTATTAATTTTATTGTATAAGTTCCTCTTGCAAGTGATGATACATTCAGTTGTATATTTCCTGTTAATCCGTTTATTTTTTTTGTTTTCATCAATGCCCCTGAAACTGACATAATTGATAGAGTTGCCTGTTTATTATTTTGCAATCCGGTTGTATAAATGGTTAAAAGATTATTGGCCGGATTGGGCATAAGCTTTAAAGTTACAGCGCTGTTTATATCGCTTTTCGTAGTCGCAAAAGCTGGCCTGCTTAAGGTTGCAGATGAGTTAACGGTTATTGTTACAGGATCAGAAATTCTAACAGGTCCGGAAGAGTAATATGCTTTTGCTGTAAGTGTGTGCATTCCTGCTGGAGCATTTACCCAGTTCCATGAATATGGCAAACTTCTTTCTGTGGCCAGCAATGTTGCGCCGTTATAAAACTCTACTTTACTTATCGCTCCATCTGTTTTCGATGCTACAGCAGTGATTCTCACATCTGCAGGGCTTGTATAAGTGGCATTATGAAGAGGATATACAATACTTACTGTTGAAGGATTTACAGGAACTACAGTTACATAAACCGGTGCAGATGTAGTAACATTTCCATCATTATCGTATGCTTTTGCAGTAACCTTATGTTTGCCTACAGGTGAATTTTTCCATGTCCATGAGTATTTAAGATAGCTTTCAGTGGCCATTAACTTTGTTCCATTATAAAATTCTACTTTAGTAATTGTGCCATTTGCATCTGAAGCTATTGCGGTAAATGTAATATCAACAGGACCAGTAATAGTAGTATTATTGGCCGGGGCAGTAATACTCACAATGGGAGCCCCGGCGCCTGAACTGCCCAGGAGAATGGAAGCAAAATTATCACTGGTATTGGCTGCAGCAACATCCTGCATGCCATCTCCATTAAAATCGCCGATGGCTAATGAAGCCGGCCACGGCACACTCAGGTTTGCAGTTCCAACAAAATTTCCGGCGCCGTCACCTAAACCCAGAGATACTGTACTACTATAATAATCACCTATAGTAAAATCCTGTTTGCCATCACCGTTGAAATCACCTATCGCCAATGAGAAGGGTGAGGTGCCTGGCTTTGTTACTTCTGTGGTTCCGCCAAAGTGCCCCGCCCCATCACCCAAACGGATCGAAACACCATTATGATTAGAAACCGCAAAATCCTGTTTGCCATCATTGTTGAAATCGCCTATCGCTACAGTTGCCGGATTGTTCCCTACACTCACCCCGGTAGTACCGCTAAAACCACCTGCACCGTCACCCAAACGAATAGAAACGGTACCTGTATTGGTTTCATTAGCTGTTGCAAAATCCTGTTTACCGTCTCCGTTGAAATCGCCTATGGTTACTGATCTTGGCTGAACTCCAACTGCCACCTCGCCGGCGTCAGTGAAACTCCCGGCACCATTACCCAAACGGATGGAAACGGAGTTTCCGTAATAATTTGATACAGCAAAATCGCTTTTGCCATCGCCATTGAAATCACCTATAACTACTGAAATAGGAGTTGCCCCCGCCATTACTTCTGTGCTCCCGCTAAAACCTCCTATGCCGTCACCGAGGCGGATAGAAACATTATCACTGTTAACATTGGCAGTAGCAAGATCCTGTTTACCATCACCGTTGAAATCGCCTATGGCTACTGAAAACGGGCCACTTCCCACACTTACCTCTGTGATGCCGCTGAAGCCGCCTGCTCCGTTACCCAAACGGATGGAAACCTTACTTGGACGGGAGTTTGCCGACGCAATATCTTGTTTACCATCACCGTTGAAATCACCTATGGCTACAGAAATCGGTGGACCTCCCGCACTCATATTAGCTGTTGGGGTTAAGAGCCCCGGGCTGTAAACACTATTGTTTACCGTTAAAGTGAAAGTGCTCGTTCCGGTTGATACCCCATTAAATGCTTTAACCGTTATTGTATAAGTTCCGGCAGGGTGGGCATCGGTAATGCGCACAACCCCGGTTGCAGGGTTTGCAATAAGACTGCCTTTAAAATTAGTGGAAGTATGGGCTGTAATACTTGTTGTATTGGTTGGCGGTGCAGATGGAATTACTGTTGTATTTCCGCCGGCGGTAGTAATAGAAGTTGCCGGGTAGATACCTAAGCCGGGAGTTTGAGCTGGAATAAATTTAATGCCAGCAATAATCATGATAAGGGGTAGTAATACTTTTTTCATTTTTAAGATTTAAGGGTACTGAGAATGATGTATATAGTTAGGTTTAATTTTAATATCTATACTGTTCCTGGTAATTATTGAAAAAATATTATCGCACGGCTTTTTCACCAAGCTCTTTCACACAGGTGAGATAATGTTAAACAATAGCGTAAATATACAAGGCAACTCTATTGTATGGATATCAGATATGAATTTAATTGGAAATCGCAGATATGGATGGCTAACAAAATAACAATTGTTTATTGAAAGATTAAGGCTTTTACACAAACTTAATTTTAAACTTTTCAAGCTGTTTATCACCTTTAGTTTTACAAGGCGACCATTATATACGTAGTCTCTTTTGGGAAGACGTTCCTGCACAAGAGTTTTAAACAACTGCTATATCATAAGCTTCATTCCGGCCCAAATATCTGCCACTCTAAAAGAACTGGCTCTTCAACTTCGTTTTCAATCATGAGGCGAAAGTATTGGGCAGTTACTGGTTTGAAGCTTTGGATATCTCCGATCCCTTTGGTTGTTGCATCTAAAATGGTTTTCCATTCGGCGCCGGATTTGTATTGAAGAGTGAGGTGCTGTTTTTTATTATCCCATGGATGCCATGGCTCATCAACAATCAGGGTTGAAATGGGCACGGGTTTTTTCAGATCAACTTCTGCAGAAGCTTTTCTCTGGCCTTTCGCAGCCACCCACCTGGTTAGACGATTTCCATCTGTAAGATTTTTACTTCCTTCATTTTCTGATTCTGATGACACAACTATTGCTTTGCCTTCCATTGGCGGCCGGCTTATTACAGGCTCACCTTCAAACTCTACAGCTACTACTGTATTAATGGTATCCGGCGCCTGTGCCGGCAAATGGATTACGGAATTTTTATTTGTTTTCCCTTTTGTTACTAAAAGAGATTTGGATGGGTCAGCAAGCAAATATGCTTTTGAAATTTTATTAGCCATTGGCACCCCCAGCAATTTATTGCCAGGGTAATTAAATACATGCAGATATAATTTTTGACCTTTTCGTGTAGAGCGTCCGTAGGATAAATATGGAAACATGCTGGCAGTAGTGCCATAAATAGATTCCTGATTTACATCAAGCCACTTGCCCACTTCAGTAAGTCTTTCAATACTTGGTTGCGGAATTTCACCCAAAGAAGTTGGTCCTACATTTAATAAAAAATTGCCGCCCTTACTTACAATTTCAGCAAGATTTCTAATAAGTGTTTTTGTGCTTTTCCAGTTTTGATCATCAGATTTAAAGCCCCAGGTATCATTCATGGTCATACACGCTTCCCAGTTTCTGCCAGGGAAACCTGTAGACGGTACAAATTGCTCAGGTGTTTCTGTATCACCTTTATATCCGCCACCGAGGCGGTTATTAGTTATTAAGTTGGGATGCTCTTTTAGAATGGGAAGAAATTTTTCTGCCCTGGCCTGAGTCATATCTTTTGGAGTGTCCCACCAAAGTATGTCCATCTCACCATAATTTGATAGAATTTCCTTTACCTGCGGAACTGCTATTGTATCAAGGTAAGCATCCATATCACCATCCTGTGCCTTATCCCAATGCTCTCCATAAGCAGAACCTCCCGGGTGATTCCAGTCCTGGGCCTGTGAATAATAAAATCCAATTCTGATTCCTTCCCTGCGACAGGCTTCTACCAGTGGTTTCAGGGCATCTTTGCCATATGGCGTTGCATCTACTATGTCCCAATCGGTAACTTTGGAATCAAACATTGCAAACCCATCGTGGTGCTTGGAGGTAATTACAATGTATTTCATTCCTGCATCTTTTGCCATTTTAACCCAGGCCTCCGGATTATATTTTACCGGGTTGAATTGCCTGGCATAAAGCTTATATGTGGCACTTGGAATTTTAGCATGGTTCATAATCCATTCTCCGATACCCGGGTATGTTTTACCTTCATATCTCCCGGCAGGCACTGAGTAAACTCCCCAGTGAATAAACATACCAAACTTGGCATCTTTCCACCATTGCATTCTGATGCTGTCAGCAGATGAAGTGTTAGACTGTGCCTGCAAAATGTATACACTGCATACCCATACAATAATTGATAAAAGTATTTTTTTCATTATTCAGATTTAATAATTGTGTTGATTGCTAATAAATTTAATAACGCCAAAGCTATATACTATTAACATTATTCAGCAATGTATAACCTGCCAATAGCCCGATCCAAATGAACATATCCTCCATCTACATGAATTAGTTGCCCGGTAGTATGGCTCGATCTTTCTGATAATAAAAAAGCTACCATGTTAGCTATTTCTTCTGCGGTAGTCATACGGTTTTCAAGCGGGATAATTTCATTTATCTCTTTCAGTTTACTTTGGGGATCGGCAAATTTATTTATCCAGTTTTCATATAGAGGTGTATAACATTCTGCAACAATCACAGCATTAACCCTTATCCCATATTTAAGTAACTCAACTGCCCATTCTCTTGTGAGTGCATTGCGGCCTCCGTTTGCTGCTGCATAAGCTGATGTTCCTCCCTGCCCTGTTTCGGCGGTTTTAGAGCTGATGTTCACAATATGCCCTTTAGTTTTTTTGAGATAGGGTAATGCATGGTGTGCAAGCAAATAATAATGTACAAGGTTGCGGTGAAGCGATGCTATAAAATTTTCATAGCTGCCATTTTCCAAATCAATACCATCATTTACCCCGGCATTATTTACCAGCCCATCTATGCGCCCAAACTCTGCAGCAATTGTATCAATAGCATTTTTACACAAGTCAGGTTGGGTAAGTTCTGCAGTTACTCCAAAGGCATTTCCGCCATTGTTCTTAATTGCACTTATTGCCTTGTTATTATCGTCTTCATTTCTGCCAATAATAACAGGAATAGCCCCTTCCGCTGCTAATACATTTGCTATACCTTCTCCGATTCCTTTTGCGCCACCGGATACAATGATCACTTTATCCTTTAATTGAAGATCCATATTTTAATTTTTTCGTTTGATAACAGATCATTTAATTTTCATTATCAGTTGTCAATTTTTCACGTCTGATGTCGCAGCCGAGTCTCCCAAGGGGGACTCGGCGTCCATTATAATAAACTTTGCGTTAAATCAATATCCATTAACTCCTGAATATGAATAATGGGATACACTCCTTCTTCACCTGTATCATAAAACCTCGCCGAACTATGCAAATAATTTTGCGGGCAATCAGCAAGCATCCATTTTCCTGAACATGGATTATTATGAATATAATCCAGTTTTTGTTTAATAAATTTTTGTGTCAGGCATTCTTTAATATCAAATGAATCTTCAAATACTTCGTGTAATTTCCCTCTTTTTCTTTCAGTTATTTCTACTGCATCTGATAGTTGTTTTAATAGTAAAATATTACCTGCATCTTTTAATCTCTTTATTATTTCATAGGCAAGAAATCGTTTACTATTGCCGATTATCTTATTAATATTTTTTTCTGTTTTGGAAAATCCAATAAGGCAATGAATATTATTTGGCATAACTACATATCCGGTGATGTAATGCCGTTTTTCTTTAAGATAATTAAACCATTTATATACTGCATCATACGTGTTGGTTATATGCAGTAGCGGGATCCAGTTATAACAGCTAATGGTGATAAAAAATATTCCATCTGTTTCATGTATCATT
>JBDSAQ010000407.1:0-4228 GCA_039922095.1 Ginsengibacter sp.
CAATCCCACGGCCACACTAACCAGTCAAATGCGATTCCTGTATATTGCGGATTAAATAAATTTAAATGAATGCAATAAGGCTTATACTTTTATCTGCTGTGATTTTTCCTCTTTTTGCAAGCTCTCAAACCAATTATAAAGAAGGGTATGTGATTAATGAGGCAGGAGATACTTTAAAGGGTTTTATAAATTACCTGGAATGGTATAACAATCCTGAAAAAATCAGCTTTAAACCAGCACCTGGTAATATTGTTATGGATATAACTACGGCTAATGCAAAACAAGTAACAATTACTGGTTTTGATACATACCAGCGCTTTGAAGTAACCATAAGCATGAACTCATTACGCTTTGAAGAAACTACGGAAGCAACGAATGATTCCAGTGTTACCAAAACTGTATTTTTAAAGCAATTGCTGCAAGGCAACCACCTGAACATGTACTCTTACGTTGATAAGATGAAAACCCGCTTCTATATTCTTGACAGAAAGAAAAACACACCTGAAGAATTGCTGTATGTAAGAAAATTAGAAGGTACACAGGAACAAACATTGTACCCATACCGCCGGCAACTTGTGAAGTTTGCAGTGGAGTACAGTACTTATACTACCAGCCTCGAAAATAAAATACGATATGCAGATTATAATGAAACCAGTTTGAAAAATATCGTCAGCAAAATAAATACAGACAATGAAAACAAAACAAAGGCAACAGGTAATGTGCGGCTCAATAAAAACAGCGGCTATTTTATTGGTCTTGGAATTATGCAGGCTACTATAAAATACACAGGGCAAGACCTTATAACTTCAGACAGGCTGGATGAGAACGGGGCCAATAAATATAAAAATATAACTACAAAAAACATAACACCACGGATAGCTGCAGGTATAAATTTTTATTCAAAACAGTGGCTGCACCGGTTAGGAGTAAAAACAGAAATATCAGGTTACCGGTTTGCATCTACTATAGTTTCATACACAAAATACAATAGGTTTACCCCTGCTGAAAATGAATATACCTTTCACCTGAATGGATGGAGCTTCACTGTTACTCCGCAGTTAATCTATAAATTTTACAGCAGTTATAATATTAAAGCTTACATAAGTTCAGGCTTAGGGCTAAACCTTTTAACAACCAGCAGAAACTCCATATATAAAGTTGGCTATAACCAACCACTTACCTTTAACGAGACAACTAACGATTACCTGGTTTTGAAATCATTTAACTTATCCGCAACTGCCCGTGCAGGGGTGTTGATAAAAGACAAAGTTGACATTTATATTTATGGCAGCAGCCCCGTACAGTATAACTCCCTGAACGCTGAAAATTTTTCTGTAAAAAGCGGCGTGCTTGCTTTTTGTGCAGCTTATAATTTTTAATGATGTTAACCAGGAAGAGTATTTTATCCCGGCTTTGGTTTGATCGAATAAAAAGTATTGCGGTTTCCTTCTAAGAGGGATCTCTGTTCAAATCCTGAAGCAGGCAAGACGCACTAACCAACCAGGACTTAAAAGAAAGTTATATTAATTTTGGTACAAAAATATTAAGTAGCAGGTTTTTTAAATTCCACGGTAACACAATTGTTTACCTATGCAAAATGACAATAAGCTAACTGAGTTGTTGAAAAAAATTGACATCCTTTCCCTGCAAATTGAAAAATGTAAAGAGGAAATTAATTTAATTAAAAATGAAGTATCCGGGTTAAATAATAACAGCACCTTAAACGAATCAAAACTTACACCAGAGAGTCCCCGGATAAAGCCCGCTCCTCCTAAACCACCCGTTCCTGGCTTTGAAAACTTCATTGGCTTAAAGCTTATAAATTTTGTAGGTATAATTGTTTTGATAGCCGGCCTTACGATTGGTGTAAAATACGTTATTGATATAAATCTTATTTCCCCTTTTATGCGCATCATGCTTACCTATGCGGCAGGGGTAGTGTTGTTTTTTATTTCACTAAGGCTTCGAAAAAAATACCAGTTATTTAGCATGATACTTTTTAGCGGCTCAATGGCTTCGGTGTATTTTACAACGTATGCCGCCTACGAATATTATGCATTAATTCCCAGGGTTACGGCATTTAGCTTAATGTTGATCTTTACCTTTTTCACAGTATATAATTCTATTAAATACAACAGGCAGGAAATTGCTATCCTTGGATTAGTTGGAGCATACGGCATCCCCTTTTTTGTAAAAGGAAATTCTGAAAATATTACCGTATTGTTCAGCTATATCTTTATTATAAATTTTGGGGTATTGCTCATTTCATTTAAAAAATACTGGCTGTCATTAATGTACATTTCATTCTTTACTACATGGCTTATTTATTTGAGTTGGGTAGTAATATATTCTGCTGGTGATGCCCATGAAAAAGGAATAATATTTTGCTATGCTTTCTTTATTTTTTTCTTATTTAATTCCCTTGCATTTAAAGTCCTGAAACGCTTGACTATAACTCCTTCTGACACGTTCCTTGTAATAACAAACACGGCCTTTTTATATTTTTCATTAGTAATATTATACAAAGAATATGGCAGAGCTTCTATAGAAAATATTACCCTTTATTTTGGCATTTTATACCTCGCAGCAGGGATAGCAGTTAAAAAATATATATCCCGGCAGCAGCATCTTTATAATGGGCTTTTTTGTGTTTCAGTTACTGCGATGGTTGCTTTTGCCGCAATAAAATATATAAACTTTACGCTTACTATTGTATGGGTTGCTATGGCTGTAATAATGTTTGTTATGGGTATGGTGTTTAGATTAAAAACATTCAGGATCTCTGCAATACTTTTATTTGCAGTTACGCTTATTAAATTATTACTGATGGATAGTATAAAGTTTAATTCAATAGAAAAAGTAAGCGCTTATATAGTTATAGGTATTGTTTTATTGATTATTTCTTTCTTATATCAAAAATATAAAAAGATCATTTTTGAACCTGAAAATCATTGATCCCGGCGTGCAGAGCTGCGGGCTGCACGGGGCATTATCCTTTCTTGTTATTCCGCTATTTGGGATATTAAAAAGGTTTTTTTAAATACATAGTGATAAATTTTTTCGTTGGGGACAGTGCCGGGAAAGGCATTAACGAATAACCACCCATCCTTGCCCATATAATTCAGGGCATCAACAACAGAATTGAATTTCTTTAATTTGCCCTCATCATTTTTAAGCCTGTTGTCTCTCCATAAACTTCTTTCTTCACCATAATTTATATCAATAGTTACCTTATTGCTGAATGATCTTGGAGTTGCCACTACCTCGCAGTATTGTTCAACTTTTGTTGTATCGCTTTGAGAAAATAATTGGAAAGTTGTGAAAGTCAGGGTTAAAAGAATAATGATCTTTTTCATTTTTATAGAGTTTGAAGTTACTGGTAAATTAATTATTTTATTTTGAATAATCGCAACTGCCTATTTCCTTCTTGCAGTAATCAGCATCAATTCTTTTGGTACAAATTAACTTAGATAATCAAGACTAACATTTCGACATGGTTAATAGTGTACTTCTTAATTATTATCTTCATAAAAAAAGTTTTACAATTTGAATTCATCTGTCATTCTATACAAGAACAAATATTTTATTGGGGGATTATTTATTTACATAGTTGCTTTGCTTTACCTCCATCTCGTATTTCAATTACCGTTAACCGCATTTCTTGAGGTCTTCTTTATAGTGGGCATTAGTTTTTCCTGCATTGCATGGGTGCTTACAAAGAATTTTGCCGCTCCATTTCATTTTCCGGTTATTAAAAAAGAAGGTTGGTTGTTGCTGATACTTGTTGCATGGATAGCCTTTTATATAACTTATGGAGGAGATCTTATAAATAAACTAATTTTTAAAACATGGTTAAATAATCCCGGATTAGCAAAGATTATCATTTTCCTAAAAAAATTAGCGGTGTTTGTGTTTATACCTTTTACTGTGTATAAATCTCTGGGTTTTACGCTAAAAGATTTTGGCTTAAAGAATAACGATGTAAAATTTTCAGACAAAAAAAGTATACTTGTTCTTGTTGTGCTTTCTATTGCTGTCTTACTATTTCAATACTTTTTGGGCAATGGCAGCAAACCTTTACGTGCCGGTCAATTCAGCAGTGTACAACTACTTACAGCACTGCCACTTTGTTTTGCTTACCTCCTATTAGATGCAGGGTTGATAGAAGAATTTTTTTTTCGGGGATTGCTTCAGTCAAGGTTGTCGGTAGTTTTAAAGTCTCCTGTAG
>JBDSAQ010000408.1:0-6629 GCA_039922095.1 Ginsengibacter sp.
AGAATATTGCAGGAGAATTGAATCACTTTTACTACCAGTTAAAATTAAATTTTGAATCCAACTTACACACGCCGTTATCGCCGCAGAGCTTCTTCATCAAGAGAAATGGGAATGGTTAAAAGAGAAAGCCAAAGAGAGCAGGCTTTCTTCGGGGACGCAATACATGAAACTTTTTTTCAGCCTGCCACTCAAATTGTAAACCGTAAATGCGAAAAGTGTGAAGAGGGTGATAAAAAGGTAAAACGTATGCCTGAAAAGAAAGAAGAAGAAAAAAAATTACAGCGTGTGGAGGATAAAAAAGAAGAAGAGAAAAAGATTATGAAAATGGAAGAAAAAAAAGATGAAGAAAAAGTCCAGAAAAAAGAAGCCGCTAATTCATCCATTCCCGGCAAGGGTGTAAGTAATTATATAAGTTCCCTGAACGGAAAAGGTCAGCCGCTCACTGCTAATGCCAATCAATTTTTTTCTTCAAAAATGGGATATGATTTCAGCAATGTAAAAATTCATAATAATAAAGCAGCCGCTGAGTCAGCAAAGGATATTAACGCAAAGGCTTACACAGTCGGCAACAATATTGTCTTTAATGAAGGACAATACAATTTTGAATCAGGAGAAGGAAAAAGGTTGATGGCGCATGAATTAGCGCATGTGGTACAAAAAAACTCTGGTAGTGACGCCGGTTCAGCTATTCACCGCAAAAGCCTGACAGAGCTTTGTGGGAAAAAGGATTTTGCCATATATAATGATATGATTAGCGGTGTTGATTTTCGTGTAGGATTAGTTAAAGGCAAAAGACGAAACGAGATTAAAAAATATAAAAAGAAAATTGAAGGAAACATTGAATCAATGGCGGCCAGGATCAACCTCGATAACCAGTTTATCAAAAACCCAAAACAACACGTTAAGCAGTGTTATATCTTTGATACCACTACCCGCCTGGCATTAAAAAACGGGGAAAATATTCTTTTAATACATCCTAAGTTTGCAGAAGAACAAACGATCGCTCACGAGATGGGGCATGCTCTTTTTGCTTTTATGAAAAATAATATTGATAATTCCCTGATGGATGTCAAACGAACATCCAGGTTTCAATTAAAGATTGCTGAGATTTTTGAACGCTTACGGGTAGAGACCATAAGAACACCTAAAGGCGCTATGTCTGCTGCCAATATTGTTGACCCTTCGATATGGGGAGGGCTGGCTCCTGAACACCCCACTCAAAATGTAGATGAATTTTTTGGAAGTGCTAAATCCGCTTTCCAGGTTAATAAAAAAGCATTAATTAATTTAATCGAAAAAGCCGGGAGAGATAACAGGAATGTTTTCTTTGCCGGCGTGGAATTAATAAAAGTGCTGGATGATTTTTTTACGAAAGGAGAATTACCCGGCGTGGATGAAAAAATTGAAAATGAAAAAAATGCAGTAGCAATGATAGCAGGAATGGGTGATCCGAGCAGTCATGAAGCTACCCTGCTAACCAGTGCTATTTTTCAGAACCTGTTAAATAATTCCTGCTGATTATAATAATTTTTATGAAACCAACTTTATTCGCCGTTACCGCCGCCAATGTTCACATGAATACATTTTTACGCAATCCAGGAATATGCAACGCCTTTTCCCATTAACGCTGCAATTTTGATGGCATTTTTTCATCCTTCGGGAAAATTAATTTCATATACATCATAGCCCATCCAAAGCCATACTCTAACGAAAAGTCTGTTAACAGCTTCACCGCTTATGCTTGCACCGGTAAGAACAACGATATGGACGTATCCCACCCTTCCCCGAATGACTTACAATCTTTGCTTTGATGATGTTAAGCTTACATTCCGTTTTTTATATAAAATCAGGATAAGAAGTGCAATTAGCAATATTGGCCATATTGAAATAATGCCAATGAATATTTCTGTAATAAAACTAAGTCCTGTTTTGAAAGCATCAACTATTCTGAATGAAAAACCTGGTGTCTTGTCTGTAGGAATATAGCCTGGAAATGGCTGATAGAAGGTTAAATTGATTGTGCTAAAAGCTGATTGATGTGATAAATAATTTATTCTTGTTGAACCAGATTCCATTTCTTCCTGGATCTCATTTATTTCACTTTGAACTTTTAAAACATCTTCCATAGTTTTTGATTGTTTTAGAAATTCAAGATATTTTAAACGCATTTGTTCTTTTGCCTGTAACCTGGATTTTGTATCAACCACTTCTCCTGTTACATCCTCTGTAGTAATTTTTCTTTCTATTATTTTACTATCATTTGATGGAAGCTGGTTTAAGAGCGATTCAAACTGATCAACCGGAACCTTTATTGATAGAATAGATTCTATCATTTCATCTGATTGATTTTGTTCTTCATTAGATATATAGCCACCATACTGCTTTGCAGCTTTATGTACCACATCGGTAAATGATTTAAAATCTTTTACTTCTATTTTTAAATTGGCAGTTTTTATAATTTTTTTATCCCAATCAATTCCCGTGGAACCACTAATGGCCGGAGGTTGTGGGGATGAAGACGTGTCTTTAAATAAGCCAGTTTGTTTTTCTGAGGTTTTATCGCCAGGCATGGGAGGAGAGAATTTCTTATCCTCCATTACCATATCCTGTGATGACAATTCTGATTGTTTATTTTTTGACAAGCGATTACAGGAAGCCAAAATCAGGAGCGCAAAAAAGAACACAAGTATTTTTTTCATAACAATGAGTTTTAAAATGTAAAGATTACTCATTGATACAAATTCCATAAAACTAGTAACCCGGAAGGGAATGTTAAATCAAAGATCACTTCTCCCCTGCCATTTCCATAATTATTTCCCATTCCTTTTCTGTAACAGGCTGAACAGATAATCTTCCAAGGCGAACAAGAGCCATATCGGTCAAACGCTTGTCGGCCTTGATTTGTATAAGGCTTACAGGCTTCTTTAATTTTTTGAAAGGCTTTAAATCAACGGCTACCCAATTGGTATCTTCTGTTGTAGGGTCCTGGTAAAATTCCTTAATCACCTGGGCAATGCCAATTATTTCCATTCCTTCATTGCTGTGATAAAATAATACTTCATCACCTTTTTTCATTGCTTTTAAATGAGTTCTTGCAGCATAATTTCTTACGCCACTCCAAAAAGTTTGGTTGTCTTTTACAAACTGATCCCAACTGTATGCAGAGGGTTCTGATTTTACAAGCCAGTATGCCATGATATTAATAATTTTTTCTAAGCTACAAAAAAGTTACGCCTTTCAATAATTATGTCACAGCACAAAAAAAGTTGTTTAATCCCGGTAAAAAAATATTGCAGAAAATAAGGTGAGCATCTATGCCTGCCATATTGCGATTGGTGACGTTATTACAAATTATTTTCGTTAAACACTGCCAGCAATACATAGCCGCTTTTTGGAAAAATTTTTTTATCCTAAAACTTTGCCGAAATACCTATATAATAACTTCTTCCTGTTGAAGGAATAATACCAGGTCCGGGATATTCATCTGTACGGCGTGTGAAGTAAGCCTTATCCATGATATTATTTATGCCAGCTTTTATTGAATAACGGGCTATTTTATAGGTAGAACTTATGTCTAAAATGGTATAAGCCGGAATATATCCGGCTACAGGGTCATCACTTTTTTTGATATTAGTAGCGTCTCCATAAGCATCTCCGGTATTATTAACTTGAAAAGTTGCAGAAATTCTTTTGTTATAATAAGTTAAGCCTGCTCTGTTTATATATTTAGCAGAAGTCTCTACTCTTTTGCCTTTAAATTCTCCGCTTGTATATTTTGCATCGGTTATAGCAAGGGAGTTAAATATACTTAACCCTTTTACTGACGCCCGGTTTAGATATTTTAAGAGATTGAACTCAATATAACTTTCTAATCCTTTGTGAACGCTGTTGGCCACATTAGTTCGTAAAGTATATTCGGCTGCGGTTCCAGGATTTATTAAAACTGTTCCGATCCTTTTGTTGTAACCAAGGTAAAACAAGCCAACATCAAAGTTCAAATAATTATTCACGGTGCCGCGATATCCTAAGTCAGAATTAAAACCATAGGCATCTTTAAGTTTAGGGTCTATCTTAGAAGTTAAGCCAAATGCTGTTATTTGTGAGTAATCAATAGGCCGGTATGCCTGGCTAATATTAGCGTACAAATTAGTATTGGCAGATGTTTTATATTCAATGCCAATACCCAATAAAGGGATGTATCTTTTCCTTGTTTCATTAGTAATAATTTTATCAGCGCCATCTTTTGTATATCCGTTTCCTGTGCTTTTAAGATACTCTAACCGAAAGCCCGGAGTTACAGTTAGCTGCTTATTTATTCTAAATATATTTTCAATGAAGGGTGCAATATTAGTTGTAGTAAAATCAAGAGCATATTCATAATCTCCTTCAACAGATAAATCGAAATCCGATCCGGTAGTGCCTTCTCCACCTCCCAATCTTTTAAATTTCGCATAAGCATACCTTAACCCCGCAGCTAAAGTATTATTTAATTTCCCTGATTGATAATTATGCAATAGCCTTAATTCTGTTGTGGTATTATGCATGGTTTCATTTTCTACTTCCCTGGGGACATACTCACCTGTTGCAGGATCAATTTGATCAAATGCGCCCGCACCTCCATCTTCATTGCGCCACACCAAAGCACGGTTGCTGAATAATACTGAATTTTTAAAACTGAAAGTTGTATTTGATGAAATTGTATAATTAATATTTCCGGATATAATATTCCACGGGCTTTTTAGCCAGTTCCTGCTGCGAAAGGATGAACGTGGGTTAGCATCAAACATACTATCAGTAAGTCCTCCCGGCATTTTTACGCTGTTGCGCAAAAGCGAATATTCTATATCTGCATTAAATTTTTCTGAAGCAGTGTATTTTAATTTTCCAAATCCTGATAGCTGCCACTGTTTACTATTCGGCCTCCAGCCATCCAGTGTTCTGTATTGAATAAAGCTGTAATAACTCCACTTTTTAATAGTGCCTGCAACAACATTAAATGAATTGAATAAGCCAAAACTTCCGCCTGTTTGTGAAGTAATAAATTCAAAGGTTTTATCTTTAGGGGCTTCATTTATTACATAGTTAACCATACCCCCAAACTGGGAACCAAATTGAAGAGAGGCTGCGCCACGAAGCATTTCTATCCGGCTTACAGCTTCCATCGGCGGAATATAATAAGCTTCATTATATCCAAAAACATCGGCGCTGATATTATAGCCATTTTGCCTGGTATTCATTTCAATACTTTGTGTAGGATTAAGGCCACGTGTTGCAATGCCGTTGGCTGTAAACCCTCCGGTTTCTGTTTCTGCTATACTCAATCCGGGAATTCTTCCTAAAATCTGGCGGGTATTGTTTATTGCTTTATTAGCATCGAGGCTATCCACAAGAATAACTTCATTTTTTTTTCCTGCATAAATGATCCCGTCTTTTACTTCGGGCATGTGCCCGGTGCCTCTTACTGTTTTTATGCCGGTTACTATTACTTCTTTTAGAACAGTGGTTTTAACAGTATCCTTTGATTGTTGAGCCAACAAGGATAATGGAAATAAACAGACAGTTATAAATGCTTTTCCTTTCACTCTTTTCTAATTTTTAGCTGTAAAAATCATAGAAAAAAAGGCCATTTATTTCTGTAATGCGGAAAAAATATTATGAAAATGGGAAACGTTTATTGGTTATATTTTTACGCCTAAAGAAATATAAAATGTTCTTCCATCGGCAGGTAAAATACCAGGACCGGGATACATGGTAATCCTGCGATTAAAATACTTTTCGTTTGTAAGGTTGTTTATGCCTTCCGACAGGTGGAATTGCTTTGAGAAATTATAATTGATTGACCAATCCCACAGGTGATAAGCAGGAATAATCCCTGTAATGCCATCCGCACTTGAAACAGTATTAAAAGCATCATTAAAACTTTTGCTTGTATAGCTGTATTGAAAGGTTGTTGAGAAATCGTTGTGCTGTAAGGTTAGCCCGGCTTTATTCATCCAATCCGGTACGTTTTCAACATGGTTATTTTTTACATTAATAGTAGTTCCACCTTTGTTTAAGTTGGCATCCAAATAGCGGGCATTATTGTAAGATAAGGAATTAAATATTCTTATATCATCTCTTGTACGGCGTTGTGTGATTGATTTTAGCAATGATAGCTCGACATACAATTCTACTCCTTTGGTTAAGGCATCACCAATATTTGTGGTTAACAGGTAAGAAGAGCCATCCGGTTTTTTTTGTGAAATTAAACCTACCCGGTTACCATAAAAAAGATAGAATGCGTTAACGTCAAAATTTAAGATGTCGCTATAATGCCCCCGATAGCCAAGGTCAATATCATAACCTTTACTGTCTTTTAAATTCGGGTCTATTACATCAACCCTGTCTGCCGGTGTAACGTTAGCATATAAGAAAGGACGGTAAGCCTGCGAAATATTTCCGTACAACTGGCTTAATTTATTTACCTGGTATTGTACACCTGTACCAAACAAAGGGAAGTGCCTGTTGCCTTTGTATCCCACATCAACTGAAGCATTAATAATTTTCCCCGTTAAATTGGTATTGATAATTTCATAACGCATACCCGGTGTTATAGAAAATCGCTTTGTTAACTGAAATATATTTTCTGC
>JBDSAQ010000409.1:0-2660 GCA_039922095.1 Ginsengibacter sp.
CACATTTTGCATCAATCATCAGCGGCATACCAGGTCATGATATAGAAGATGTTCAACTTAATAACATCCGTATTTATTACAGGCAAATGGATTCTGCACAAAATAAAATTCCTTTCGTTGTTCCTGAACATGAAAAAGCTTATCCGGAACCTGCAAAGATGGGTATGATACCTGCCTATGGTTTCTTTATCCGTCATGCAAAAGATATTCAGCTAAACAACGTGGAAGTAGGATTTCTTGGAACAGAAACCAGGCCTGCTTTTGTAATCAATGAAGTAAAAGGAATTACGATTACAGGCATAAAAGCGCAGGCTGCACCAGCTGCGAAAAAATTTATTTTAAAAAATGTTTACAACTTTAGGCTCCAGCAAAGTGGAGAATTAAAAGACAGGAATTACAAGAAGGTTGATAGTACATCATTTTAATATTTTTATTCCAACTGGAAAGTTCTTATAATTTTTTTGTATATGCTTTTTGTATATCATACCGGGGAGATCGTTTAGCCATTTATAATTATAACAATAAAGCAGAGGCAGGCTATATAGATGTGGATTTCTTTCAATACAATTTTAAAAGATCAAGGTGATTTTGCTGGCTATTAAATGAGATGATATTAGTTTCGCCGGCCAGCGGCATTGCTATTATCTTTATGTTAACCTAAATCTTAAGTTCAGGTTGAATAATAACTTTGTAGTCAAAGGTTCGCTATCCCTCTCCCTCGGAGAGGGGGTGAGATCAGGACAGTTCAGGATACAAATAAAGTCACTAAGTCCTTATTTTATAACCCAACATTGCTATATGAATAAACCTGACAATTGCTCTTTAATTTACCTCCTTACTTTTTGCTTCATTTTAATTCAGCCAGCTTTTGCACAACAGTTTTTGGAAACTGGTGGTAAAAAAATGCCTGATGAATGGATAGATAAAGACACGAAACATAAAGTAATAAAGCTTTCACGCATTGATGGAAGCAACCTTAGTTTTTACTTTCACAATAATCCTTTCACCGGTAATAATATGGTTTTTTACAGCAGCAGTAAAAATGATGTAAGCAACATTCAAAAGCAGGAAACATACAGCGCCAACTCAAAAAATAAACAACTGCATCTTCTTGATCTTTCAACATTTAAATCAGAGCAGCTTACATTCCACAGTTCTCCTATGAATGGAGAAATTGTTCATAATAAAACAGGGGAAGTTTATTACCAGATAAAAGACAGTGTGTTTTCGGTTAATGCACTAAATAAAAAAGTACAATTGGTTTATGTTTTCCCTGAAGATTTTAAAGCGGGCATAACTACAATTAATGCAGATGGAACTTTATTGGCGGGGGTTTGGTCAGGAGATAAAGAAAAGGCGCTTTTTAAAAATAACCCGGAAAAGAAAGATTATTTTAACCTCATTTATGAAGCCAGATTGCCAAGAACATTATTTACGATAAATGTAAAAACAAAGAAGCTCAATAAACTATTTACAGACAGCGCATGGCTGAACCATGTACAATTTTCTTCTACTGATCCTTCTTTACTGATGTTTTGCCATGAAGGCCCCTGGCATAAGGTAGATAGAATATGGACCATTAATATAGATTCAAAAAATATTAAGTTAATACACAAACGTAGCATGGATATGGAGATAGCAGGACATGAATGGTTCTCTCCAGACGGCGAAACAATCTGGTTTGATCTGCAACAGCCAAAAGGCGAAACATTTTTTGTGGCAGGTGCAGATGTAAAAACAGGCAAAGAAATAAAGTATTCGCTTTTGCGGGATGAATGGTCAATACATTTTAATACTTCACCAGACCAAAAATTATTTTGTGGCGATGGAGGCGATTCCGGCCAGGTTGCAAAAGCAAAAGATGGTCTGTGGATATATTTATTCAAGCCGCAAGGCGATCATTTTGTTTCTGAAAAATTGGTTAACATGAAACATCATAATTACAAACTTGAACCGAACGTACATTTTAGCCCTGATGGAAAATGGATAATTTTCAGGGCGAACTTTGAAGGAATAGAAAACGTTTATGCTGTGGAAGTGAAAGCCTCTTATTAATTCCTCTAATGGAAATCACCCAAATTATTAGCCCTTCTAAATTATGATGCCCACAATACTTCTGACTTTAGAAGTGCGAAGCAGGAGAAGTTTAGTGATTGTATTTAAGTATGTTCATAAAATGAAATTTCAAATTAAATGCTCAGAAAAATTCTTCTTACAATTGGTTTAGTATTTTTTTTAATACAGGCAAATGCACAGTTAAAATGGCCTGCCATTACACAAACAAGCAAGCCATGGACACGTTGGTGGTGGGAAGGCAGCGCAGTAAATGCAAAAGACCTTACATGGAATATTGAGCAATATAAAGCTGCAGGTTTAGGTGGTGTAGAGATTACCCCTATCTATGGGGTATATGGCTATGAGAAACAATTCATAAATTTTCTATCCCCCAAATGGATGGGAGAGTTCGATCATACTCTAAAAGAAGCGAAGCGCCTGGGCTTGGGTGTTGATCTTGCAAATGGCACCGGGTGGCCGTTTGGCGGTCCCTGGGTAACAGATGATGATGCAAGCAAAACCATTTACTATAAAACATATACAGTTAATGGTGGAGATGAGTTGAAAGAGATAATAGAATATCAACAGGAAGTTTTGGTAAGAAC
>JBDSAQ010000410.1:0-2807 GCA_039922095.1 Ginsengibacter sp.
CAGCTTATCAAGGCAGCGCAGGCGGCTGGTTTTTACCACGTCTGCTGATTTATATTCCATAGATGCAGCTATCTCTTTGTCAGTATGTCCGTCTGCAAACATGGCTAATAATTTCTTACAATTTTCGCCTGTTTCATTCAGTTTTAATCTTAGCAGGGCTATATCATTTTCCTCAACCAAATGTTCAATAATTGTTTTTGCAGGATCAGAAATCATTGCCAGCATATCTGAAACTACTGCTGTTTTATATATGCTGCTCTTATTGGTCGTTTTTTTTCTTATAATGTCAACACATTTATTATTATATATTCTGTACAGGTATGTTTTAAGCGACGAGCGGTTTTCAAAACGAGTGCTTATTATATTATCAATTGCCTGCAGTATTGTATCTGAATATGCATTAAAGGCTTCTTCCTGGTCTAACAAATATTTGCTCATCCCCTCTTTAATAAAGTAAGCATAGCTGTTAAATAATTCATCCTCGGCTTTTCTTTTCACTATATTATTTCCTTTAAGCCTTCTGAGCATTTCTTCATCGCCAGAATTTAATATGGCCAGGTCTGTCATAACATGTTGTATGTGTTTAGGTAAGATAATAAAATATATATCAGGAATCTATGTTTGTATTCTCTTTTTTATCGCCGCCTAAAATAAGGAATACCTGATGTTTAGCCTAATTACAAGCCTTTGCCCACTTTTTAAAAAATAAAATAAAATTCTTTTTTGTTTCCGGCTGCTAACATTCTGCGACAAACATGCAATGATCATTACAATTAAAAATTATTCTTCAAACAATCAATTTCAAAAACAATAAAATTTAAAACAATGAAAAAAATTCTTTTTGCCTGTATGGCCGGATGCATTCCAGCCCTGGTAATAATAAACGAAGCAAATGCCCAGTATTCAAATAACATAACTGCATTAGAAACGGGAAAAGATGTTATTAAAATGGATAACCCCACTGCATCTGAAAAAAATAATGCTGTTAGCCTGACAGGAATAAATATTAAGGCAGTGAAAAATTTTAAAAAACATTATAAACTTGTGAACGATGAAAAATGGTACAAAGCTTCAGATGGCTTCAGCGCTTCTTTTAATTCAGATGGTATTAAAAACATCTTATTCTATGACAATAAAGGCTACTGGACTGGTTCCTTAAAAATTTATGGAGAAGATAAAATGTCCAGGGCTGTAAGGGATATGGTTAAACGTGTATACTATGACTATACAATAACTATTGTTGATGAGATAGAAACCCTGAACACAAAAGATAAACCAGTTTACATTGTTCATTTAGAAGATAATTACAGCATCAAGCTTATAAAAGTAAGAGATGATGACATGGATGTTTATAGCGAGTTTAAAAAAGCTAAAAATGGTGAATAACCCACGCAAAAAAACTTGCACTGATTAGTTTTGCCGGAAGTGTTTAATAATGCTTCCGGCAAACTTTTAGTTTATCACCTAATCACATCAGATCGTATATATCTGCACGCTTTGCGTGCAAGAGTATCGGTGCAGTTAAGAATAAAGTTTATGAAATTCAATAACGAAGCCATCAGAAAAGATGGCTTTGTGTATTAACCAGATACCATAAATGACCTCATGGCAAATTTTTAGTATTGAAGGATAAATCAATTTACAGGTAATCTTTGTTCAATTCTTTTATCAGGGATAAACCATATTGCTGCTACAAGAGCATACAATACCATCCCAATCCATGGATTTATAAAACAACTACCGATACCTGCTGCATATATTACAACGGATATGATTCCTTTGCGGTCTTTCCCAATTGCTTCAGACAGGGTTGAATTTTTACCATGAAGAACTATAAGTGATCTTGCAAGAATATAGTATGCCATACCCGCCATAAACAATACTATTCCATACAAAACAACCGGCCATTTTGCAAAATGGTTTTCTCCCATCCAACCTGTTGTAAAGGGAACTAATGAAAGCCAGAAGAGTAAATGAATATTAGCCCATAATACTTTGCCATTTACATGGCGTGCAGCGTGCAACATATGGTGATGGTTGTTCCAGTAAATTCCGATATTAATAAAACTTAGGATGTAGCTTAAAAAAACAGGAAGCAATGGTTTTAAAGATAACAGGGAATCTCCATGAGGTACCTTCATTTCTAAAACCATAATGGTAATGATAATTGCAATTACCCCATCACTGAACGCTTCTGTTCTTCCTTTTCCCATAACCAGGGGGTTTAAATTTAAACAATTGTTTGCAGGTTGCTACCAGGATAGATTGAAGGAGGTGTTAAGCCGAAACAAAAAATTTTTGCTGATTAACATCAGCTATACAACATGTAAAGTTCGTTTTACTCCTAATGGCAAAACTACTCTGCCATAAACTTCATTAAGTACCTGTGCAACGGACCCGTAAAAGGCAGCAAGCCCGCAGAAAATACCTTCATACCCGGCAAAAATTCTTAATGATGCGTTGCCGGTAAAATCACTTATAGCTAATAGAAAAAATAAAATGGTTAATGATAAAAAAACAACTTGCAATACACGATTAAGTTTTAACGTGCCGAAAAACATGAACAATGTAAATAATCCCCACATTAATAAATACCATCCTACAGCAATTTCACCTGATTTAAAAGCAGCGCCAAATGAGGTTTTAGGTATAAGCCATAAAGCAACTAAAGAAAGCCAGAATGAACCATAGGCTGTAAAAGCAGTGGAGGCAAATGTGTTACCTTTCTTCCACTCCTGCAAGCCGGCAAATATTTGTGCAATACCGCCCACAAAAATGCCCATGCCCATTATCATAGCGTTTAATTC